>CAZZGO010000001.1:0-63190 GCA_964654245.1 uncultured Pseudobdellovibrionaceae bacterium
CTTCGAGGCATGCCCAAAATAAAAACAGGCTGTTCAGTGTCATAACCTTGGATATTCTGATTTTCAAAAAAGTCAGCCGAGAAGTAGGTGCGTATGTCGTCCATCCAGCGTTCCAGATGTCCGGATTGATGATGAATGGCTTTGCGCTTGGCCTGAGCCCCCACCTGTAGGGATTCAAAGGCACGGTCATAGTCCCCGATATCCTGACATGCTTTGAACAAGGCATAATGAAGATAGGCCGCGTTCATATCGGTCGGTGATTCAGAAATTAATCTTTTTAATGTTGCAAAATGGGGGTCGCGCGCGTCTGTGACCTGATACAGATAAGACAGATACATATATATATGTTCGGCCTTGTCTGGCGTTATCATCATGGCGCGGCGCAGAGATTCCTCGGCCTTGGGTTTTTGCCCCAAATAAAAATAAGCGCGGGAAAGCGCGGAAAATCCTTCGTCATAGGGTTGCTTGGTCAAAGCAGGTTCCAGCAAGGTCACGGCTTCCGGGTATTGTTCGGATTTGACAAGGATACGGCCGATTAAAATATCAACGCCCGGATAAAGCGGCTGAAGTTTTTTGATTTCACGCGCGAGATAGAGAGCTGTTTCGGTATCTCCAAACGTATAGGCACTGATGGCTTTTAATTCCATCGCGCCGATATGTGTGGGCAGAATTGTCAGGATATTGTCGATGATGGGGCTGGCTGTTTTATATTCCTCGCGGTCGATATGGGCTTTGGCGATGTCATATAGCCGGCTTGCTTCGGCTTTGGCGTGCGTGTCCTGATCCATCATATGCTGGGTGGGTGTTTGCCCGGAAAGATTTAAATACGTCATATCGTTCTACCAATCGAAAAGAATTTACAGGCATCTATCTGGGCGAACCCTTCGCTTGGGGTGTTTTCTTCTCCGCGCCGGCAACAGACAAATTGATACATGTTTGCAAAGGTCAGCGGAAAAGCTTGTTCAAATTTCTCCCAGTTATCCAAATGTGTCATGCGAGGATCATCGGGATACAGGGATATATATTTTTCCTGAAGGGCTTTTGGCTGTTCCCGGAACCCAAGAAAAGTTAGGTTATGTCGGTTCAACAGATTTTTTAAATCCTCAATCGTGTATCGCGTCTCTTGGATGTGAAAGACCAGATCCCGGCATTCCGAGAGCGAAAAGAAATCCCGCCGCATGGCAATCTGCTTCAAGGGGTCTTCATCTGGTAGCGATATAATATCGGCGCGGAATTGACGCATGCCTTCGGGGGTAATTGAAAATCCTTTTTCTGCAATAAGTTTTCGGCACTCCACGATAGATTGACGTCCGAGCTCGCTATAGAGCGCGATAAACATGCGGCCGCCGCGCTTTAAACGGCCAATCACTTGCTGGAAACCGGCGTCCGGGTTTTTCATGTGATGAAGAACTCCGGAACTTTCAATCAGATCAAATTGTTTATTCATTTGATCAAGTTTCAGGATGTCAGCTTGGGCAAAATAAGTATTGAAGGCACCTACCTGACGGGCGGAGCGCACCCCATAGGCAATTGAGCTTCGGCTTAAATCTATACCTGTGATATGTACGTTCGGAAACGTCATCGCCGTTTGAACCACCCATTTTGAGGTGCCGCACCCGGCCACCAGAATATCCGATCTGGGCAGGGGATATAAAACGGGCGGTAAGTCGAATCCACGCCAGCGGGGGTAGGGATTGTCCTCATACATATCTGCCACATTCTTGGATATGGCATCCTCAATCGTGGTCATGGCAGGGATGTTCTTTTTAATCTCCGCTTCTTCGTTACGGTCGGTCACGTGGATGGATAAAAGAGTTTTCATGTCCCCCGGCAGATTACGGTCAGACGCGCGTTTTTGAGCGTGCGGATAGGCATGAAGCAAGCGGTAGCATCCCAAAACCGCCAAGGATATATCATCAGTTTTTTGAGACAGATCGGAGATAAGGTCTGTTTCCGCCGGGGTTTCGATGGCTGCGTATTCATGTTCATAGAAATATTCTGACAGCGCACATAAAAAAGGAAGATCATCTGCGGTGAGTATATTTCCCGTTTTATGGGCGGTCAGGACAAACCGGCGCAGGCGGGTCAGCAATAATTCAAAAGGAATATCCGCGACCATTAATTTACGAATGCCCAGTTGAAAGAAAGGATCCATCAGGCAGGGCCGTATGGCCTTCCAGTCCATTTTTTTATCAAAATCATGTTCATCCTCTGCATCCATTAAACGCATGAGAGGAGCATGAAGTGGGTCAAAACTCATCAACGCCAGCCACGCAAACATAAAATGCCGGTGTTCAATCGTCAGTGCCTGAAAGCAATGCGTGATCGCCTGTTTATACACAGGGTGAAAGCCGCGCATTTCTATTTTTTGAACCGCGAGTGCCGCACGTTTGGCGGCATATTCCAGGGCGGGGTAACGCATGACTTCGGTGCAGGCAACATCAAAGGCAGGCTCGAATTGAGAAGTGCTGAACAGGTCGTTAAATCGGCGGACAAGTTCGTTGCCGGGTAAATCCTGAAGCGGTGCCATGGCCAAAAGTGAAACATTTTGTGTCAACATGTGCACATGATACACGCGTTTAACCCAAGGTAAATATCCCTTGCGCGCCTTTATCCCTTAAAAAAGCGTAACCCCCGGACGTGCCGGGGGTTACTACTGCTATTTAAGACCTTATCAGGCGGTCTTCTACCGCAGTCTTAAGCAGATTCGTTAAAGATTTTGCTTAAAAGATTATCTTAATCTCAACAAATCTTCCGTCATCTGATCGACGGTTGTAATCACCTTGGTGTTCGCGGAATAGGCGCGCTGGGTGATGATCAATTTGGCAAATTCATCGGCCAGATCAACGTTGGAAATTTCTAACGTTGCCGGTTCAATGAACCCAGCGCCGCCCGTTCCGGCTTCGCGCAGGTTTTCCTCGCCTGAATCTCCGGATTCAACATAGGCCGTTCCAGACACTTCCTGCAGACCGTTCGCGTTCGCAAAGGTCACCAGAGGTAATTTGTACAGGGGTGAGGTGGCACCGTTTGAAAACCGGGCAATGACAAACCCGTCACGGTCGATTTCCACGCCTGTTCTTAACCCCAGTTCCGCCCCGTCCTGATCAGAGAACAGAACCGAATAGTCGCTTGAGAACTGGCTGAAGCGGGAGATATCAACATTGATCCCCTGAAGTTCCGAACCGTTACCCCAGTTAATGTTGTTCAGTTCGATATCCACATTTCCACTTCCATCCGGGCGGGCGTTGATGGTGCCGTCTCCGTTGAAGTTGATCAAACCTCGGGTTAGCTGGTTGCTGTTCGGATCCAGAATGGTGACCTGCCACCAGCCACGGTTGTTATATAGCGGATCGCCGGGCAGGTTTTGCGGGGAAGGAAATTCTTCGGAACTATAGGCAGGTGAGTCTGCGGGCGCACCGTTGTCATACGTTGCGTTGTTCAAGTTGTTGGATGTATATGTCCCCGCCGTTAAACCCATGCTGGCCAAGGCCGTGCCTAAACCCACGTTACCAATCGTGACAGCTTCAGTACCGGCGGTGAAGGAATCACGCTGGATGACCAATTCACCGTTGCTTCCGATAAAGGCAGAGATGCCCGCCAAAGCATTCACCGCTGTCACAACATCCCCGATTGTTTGCACTTGGTTCACGCCGGGAGCACCCGCGACGACCGTCAGGGTCAACAACGGCGCGCCGCCCGATTCATCGTCAATCGTGAATTGATGTCCGGCTGTTAGACCCAGATCATTTACCAGACTTGTTGTGGCCGTTAAACTGCCGATCGTGCCACCCGCCGTACCCATCGGACCATATGTTTTCGTGAACTGGAAGGTCATGGGTTGGGGATTACCCAGCGTATCGTAAACCGTCAAGCTGCGCTGAAAGTCCGTAGGAGATGTCAACGCCGCCGTGAGGCCGTTATCAATTTCTGCGGCATCCAGGTTGACCGAAAGTGTGGCCGAGGTTGTCGGACGGGTCAAACCGCCCAAAAACGCCACATCAACCGGCACCAGCGAGGTTAAATCCCCTTGGTTGGCTGGCAAATTGCCGGTGGCATCGATCGGCCATCCATAAAGATAGAAGCCCGCCGAATTACGCAGAAGACCTTGTTGATCTTCGCTGAACTGTCCGTTACGTGTGTAAAGGAACTCCGTCAACGCCGTATCATCGGCATCACGTTTAACGGCAAAGAAACCGTTACCTGAAATAGAGGTATCCGTTGAAGAGACCGAAGACTGAATAGGGCCTTGTTGATCTACCCGCTGAATCCGGTTCACGGAAACTGTCCCGGGCGAGTAGCGCGAGGCTCTGCCTTCGGTGGTCACCAGTGAATAGAACGCGGCTTCGGAACGTTTAAAGCCAACCGTGTTCACGTTAGCGATGTTGTTGGAAATCATGGCAGTGGCCTGCGCCTGAGAACTCAGGCCTGACACGCCGGTATAAAGTGATCCAAATAAGCTCATGTAAAGTTACCTCCTGTTAAAAAATAATCGAAAATAGGGTTGTCATCTGATTAAGCTCCCGTCCCGGTGGGGGCAGGTGTATTCGGTACGCGGGCTTGAAGAATGGATGAAATCGCAACAGCACGGTCACCCACCAGCACATACACAATACCATTCTGGGATTCGATCCCCTTAACATGGCCCGATACAGCGGTGCTGGCCTGAATGGGTTTCTGGTCTTTGTCCACGGCATCAATTTTGACACTGTAAGTACCTGGGGGAACGGTCTGTCCGGCATTGTTCAAGCCGTTCCATGTAAATTCATTGCGGCCAGCATCTTTGGGTACATCGCCAGAAAAGACCAGTTGGCCAGCTTCGTCGCGGACGTTGATTTTGGCTGTCTGTCCAGGTGTTGCCAGCGAATAATTAATCTTAACGGGGTTCGCGCCATCAAAATTCATCTCGGCGCTTAAGTAGGAAATATCCATGCCGACATATCCCAACGCCACAGAGGAAATACTGGAGAGTTGTAAGGTTAAAAGATCGTCAATCTTCTGGTTCAGGTTGATTTGCTGTTCAACTTGAGAGAACTGAACGAGCTGATTGGTGAATTCGCTTGAATCCATGGGGGCGAGAGGATCCTGGTTCTGAAGTTGTGTTGTCAACAAGGTCAGGAACTGATCGAAATCCTCGGCCAGTGTGGTTCTGGACGTTGCCGTGTTCTGGGCATTATTGGCCAGGCCTGTTGTGGTTACCGATTGTGCTGTGTTCATCTGCGTTCTCTTTCGTTAAGCCAAAATATTGTACCGAATAAAACCTGTCTCACTGTCCACGTTCCATGTCATGGTCGATTGAATGACATCTGCCTCATCGCCTTGACCTGATTTTCCTGAACCGCCTTGACCATCATCCTGTGTAAACTGCTCAAAACCGCCGGAGTCAGTGGCCAGCTGGAAATCTATGCCGCCGCCCGTCACGGTTAAACCAGCGCCATGCAAAGCGCGTTCCAGAAAGGCCGCATCCCGTTGAAGCATGAAATGGGTTTCCGGTTTTTCACTGGTCAGAACGGCTTTGACGGACTGATCGCTCCCGAATTCTAATTTAACTTCGACGCGGCCTAATTCCGGCGGGTCAAGTTCAAGGGTAATGACATTCGGTCTTCCTTCTTTCGCCGATTTTGTCAGATGCGCCGCCACGGTTTGCGTGGCACTATGGGCGTGTCCGGCCTGAACATTCCCTGCGGTGCTGTGCGCCGCCTGAGACGCCTGGGTCATCGGGATACCGCTATGGATATCAATCCCTAAAGATTCCATGGCCTGCGTAAAAGCATCAGACCATCCTGCGGCCAAGGTGACGAAACCCGGCTTGTTTAAAGAAGGCGCCCCTGGCGCGGAGGATACGTTACCCCCGATAGATATCGCCAAGGGCAGTAATTTAGCAGAGGCAATATCTGTTCCTGTGTTCTGAGATATCGGTGCGTTACCTTGGTATTTCAAAAGTGTATTCAGGATATTTTCCGAACGCCGGTCTGGTGTCCATGCGCCGGCATCTTCAAATGTGCCCGCACCTACCGTTAACCCGTTTAACTGCTCAGCGAGATCATCAGAAGGTTCGCTCGCGGGGGTGATTTGGTTGATGATATCCTGATCTTTTTGGGGTTTATACCCCAGTCCGCCAACGCCGGCCATGATATCTTCGGCGGTCATCGGACGTCCTAGTTTGTTTTCAAGTTCATCAATACGCTTGAGCGCAGATGTCATCTGCGAAGGGGAAAGCCCCATGGCAATCAAGGCTTGGAGATGCCCGGAGCTTCCGTCCTGAAGTTCATCGAGCCGCGCCTCAAGCGTGTTAATTTTACCTTCAAGGCGTGTGATAAAAAATTCTATGAATGGCTTTCCCTTATATTCTTCCGGCAGGCCCTGGGTCAGGCGATCCAGAAGTGTTTCTGCCGCAGTTATTTTCTTTTGAATACGTTCAATGCGCAGGGCTTCGAGTTGAACAGGTATTTTTTCATCCTGTGCTTTCAAAAGCAGAGCCAGTTCCTGCACACTCACAGGTTTGCCAGAGGAGAGCGGGTCTGAGGGGATGATCCCTGCATTATCCATCGGCGTCAGGCTGGCCAGTAATAATTCACCTTCGGTCAGAAGATCTTCTTCGGTTTCGCCCGGCGTGGGTGTGGAGACAGGCACCAAAGATGCAAGTAGGGTATCATCGGGGCCTTCTTTTTTGGTTTTTTGTTCATCGCCCGAGAGCGTCAGCGATAAAATGAAATCCAGAAAATTAAGCCCACCACCCGACAGCACGCCTGTTTTCGACCCCTGAAGTGCTTGGGGAGCCGAAGAGGATGCGATCGTTGTTCCGATGGGGTTTGTCTGTGTCATATTATTACTTTCGTTAAAAAGACCAATGAAACCTTACGCTTTTTCGTTGATACCAATACTGCCTTTGGCACCTTGTTGCATTTGCCCGCTGGCGCCATAGGCAAATTGCGTTTCTTTTTTGACGGTTTCGCGCGCAACCGACATGATGCGTTCCCCCAGACGGGAAAAACTTTTCCGCATACGGTCAAGCCGCTCCCGGTTCAGTTCAACTGTGTCATGAAAATCGGCTTGCTGAATCGATAGACGCGCTTTGGTCGCAGGATCAGCGAGCAGGCGGATTTCATCTTTCCGGGATAAAAGTTGGGCAATACCGGATTGATATTCACGTGCCAGAGAAACTTTATGTTCCTGAAGAAGCATAAAGCTTTCGTTATCCGCATTATCCAATGCCTGTGTTTCACGCACCAGCACACCGCGCAGGGCATCGATTGTGACCATCATTTCTTGAAGCGCTTTCGTGGCATCCCGGGAAAGAATTTTATCGGCTGGTATTTTTTGCTCTGAATTATTCAGGTTTTTCTTGAACATTTTTTGTCTCCTGTAATTTAATCAGTTCCTGTTTAATGGAATCGGCTATGCCGATCTGTCCGGTCTGGGACATGATTTTCCCGTATTCATCCAGCATCATGCCGAAAAAAACTTCTTCGCCCTTGCCGCCCCCGAACATGGGGTCGGGTTTTAATTCTTCGAACATGGGTTTCATCATTTCTGTGATGAACATGGCTTCGAAATCACGCGCGGCTTCGGTGAGGGCTTCGTCGTTTTTAAGGCGCGCTGTCTCTTTTAAATTTTGTACTTTTTCTGCTGTCTGCGCCTGTGAGGACTGAAGCGCCGCGAGAGAGGAAGTCTGGTCAATGATATTTGTCATCTGCTCATCCTGCCTTATAACGTTTCTATGTCTGCATGAAGGGCACCCGCCGCCTTGATGGCTTGAAGGATCGAAATCACATCACGCGGGGGTACGCCCAATCTGTTTAATCCGGTCACCAGGTCCTGAAGTGTGACACCTGTTTCGACGACCGCCAATTTAGCATCGGGGCCTGTGTTGACTTCGATATCCGTGCGCGGCACAACCGTCGTCGTGCCTTGTTCAGAGAACGGGTTAGGCTGGGATACTTGAGGTGTTTCTGTGATCTTGACAGTGAGGTTGGCTTGGGAAATGGCCACGGTTGAAATCTTGACTTCTGATCCCATGACAATCACGCCAGACCGTTCATCAATAACCACACGGGCAATCTGGTCGGGTTGAACGGGTAATTGTTCAATATCCGTGATGAGATCTGTGATGCTTCCCGTGTAATCTTGTGGACGTCTTAAGACAACGCTGGACGGATTTTCGGCTTTGGCCATGGTTGTGGACGCATACCCATTAATGGCTTCGGCGATACGCCGCGCGGTTGTGAAATCGGGATTACGAAGCGCAAGGCGCACTTCCTGAAGATCATCCAGTCGGAAATCAATCTCACGTTCGACAATGGCACCGCCCGGGATACGTCCGGCGGTAGGGATATTTTGTGTGACGCTGGCGGCTTCACCTGTTGCCGAAAAGCCAGCGATATTGATCGACCCTTGCGCCACGGCATAGACTTCGCCGTCTGCCGCCATCAAGGGGGTAACAAGCAATGTACCGCCTTGAAGTGACTGGGCATCCCCTAACGAAGAAATATTCACGTCAATGTTACTGCCTTGATTGGTAAAAGGGGGCAGGGTGGCTGTGACCATAACGGCGGCGACGTTGCCGGTATTTAAATTTTCACCGCGAACATTGACGCCCAGCCGCTCTAACATCGCCAGCATACTCTGGCGTGTGAAGGGGGAATTGTTGAGAGAGTCGCCTGTGCCATTCAACCCCACCACAAGCCCGTATCCGACCAGTTGGTTATCCCGCACGCCTTCAAAAGCCACGATATCTTTAATGCGCGTGTTTTTGGCCTGTGCATCAACCGGTGCCATGACGGCAAAGCCACCCGCCATAATCATAAAGGCGATGGTCATGAGCCGGGCAGAGGATGTAAATTTTGTCATATTTTTTGTCACGGGATATATGTCTCCGGTTAAAACCCTTGCGAAGTTCGTGCCACGATCTGTGCATAGAAAATATAAATTAAAACAAAGGCTTAAGACGGTTGATCCGATATATATCATCCAATGATGACGGCAAAAAAAGAATTGATAACAAGGGGATAGGCAAAACTTTCCTTCTATCCAGACCCGTGGCTGGGATATACTAATAAGAATATGAAGATTGAAGGTCCCTCTAAAACATCGGCAACATCCAAGACAGGCAAAACCGAACGCGCGGCGGACGGCGGCGTGGGCTTTGATGATTATATGGCGACCGGTACCAAGGCTACATCGGCACCCGCCACATCATCGGCGATTGCGCGGGTGGATGCCTTGCTGGCGGCGCAAGCGGTAGAAGATCCGGCAGAACGTTCTGCCCGTAAGCGCATGCATGCCCGTGCGGAAGGTGTGCTGGGCGAATTAGATCGTTTGAAAATGGCGTTGCTGACGGGGCAATTGACGTTAGGGCATGTGATTGATATTGCGGATGTTGTGGCATCCCACCGGGAAAAAATAAATGACCCCCGTTTAACGGCCATTCTAGACGAGGTTGATTTGCGCGCCCAGATTGAAATTGCCAAGGCGCGAAAAGCAATGGAAAGCCGGGGATGAAATACCCCGGCGGCTTGCGTCGGGTTCAGGGGGGCATTATAATTTTTAATAGTTTTTGTAAAAGACGTAGGTAAAAGGATCCATGAAAGCCCAAACAGATAAAACCGTTGTTATTCCGCCCAAATATTCCCCGCTTAAAGATAAGGGGAAATATATGAACCCGGTCATGCTGGCCTATTTCCGGCAGAAACTGGTGGCTTGGCGGTCGGAATTATTGCGTGAGTCCTCGGATACGATTCAAAACACGCTTCGGGAAACGGAACTTCAGCAACCTGATCTCGCGGATCGGGCGACAGCCGAAACAGATCACGCGCTGGAACTGCGTACCCGCGATCGTGAACGTAAATTGATTGCCAAAATCAACGAAGCTTTGATGCGCATTGATGATGGCGAATATGGTTATTGTGAGGAAACGGGGGAGCCCATCGGTGTGGCACGCCTCGAAGCTCGTCCTGTCGCGACCTTGAGTCTCGAAGCGCAGGAACGTCATGAAAAAATGGAAAAAACCCACCGGGATGAGTAGTGCCCCGAAGATTGCAGATTTAAAAAAAACCGGCCGAAAGGCCGGTTTTTTGCATCAAAGGAGGAGAGGTATCACTTAGAAAGGAAACAGAACATCAAATACCTGTTGTCCATAGCGAGGTTGCTGAACATCTGTAATCTGGCCTTTGCCGCCATAGGAGATACGGGCTTCGGCGATTTTGTCGTATGAAATGGTATTCCCAATCGTGATATCCTGAGGACGGATAACACCGGCCAGTTCCAGAATACGCTTTTCAAAATTCACCCGTACTTCCTGACGGCCTTGGATGACCATATTACCGTTTGGAAGAACCTGTGTAATCATCGCGGCCAGTTTCAAATCAATTTTTTCTTCGCGGTCAATGGACCCTTCACCGGTATGGTTGGATGTGGCCTGCGCGTCGGCCAGACTAGCATTATTGATGGCTTCGGGGAGAACTTTATCCAATGCCTGTTCATATCCCAAAAAGGCATCCAGACCTGCCGATTCATTCGAATTGCGGCGGCGTTCGGTTTCATTGTCTAGCTCTGCTTTATCCTGAATGTCAATCATAACGGTCAAGACATCACCCACATCGGCGGCACGTTGATCTTTGAAAAAAGCCTGACGGTCACTTCCCCATAAGGAATTCTTTTCGCGTGTGACGATTTTGGGGGCAGGCATCGGCATGGAAACAGGACGATAACCTTCGGTAGCAGTGGGGTTTTCAATCGGTGCCATCTCGGGCGCCTTTCCAACGCTGGCCAGACGGTCTGCCGCGGTACAGCCCGATAAAACCACCAGAGAAGCGGATAGAAGCAGGGCGTATGATGTTTTCATGTGTGTTCTCCTGATAAACGTATAAATCAACCTAGCGGACGGTAACTTCTTGGGCTCCGGTAATGACTCCATCCACGGATTTACTGCTGTTTAAATTCGTGACCTGAACCAGATCACCTTTGGCACCGCCATGAAGGGCTTTACCTTTGGTGGTCAGCACCAAAGGACCATCGTTAAAAACAAGGGTGACAGTTTGACCGCGTCCCACGATTTGCGGGTGTTCCATGTCATGACCAGACAGGGGCTTGCCGCCATACGCAATGCGCCGAGGTGTCATCCCAACCAAGGTTTCAGATTTCAAAATGACGTCCTTGCCAACTTGCGCTAAAGGCATTTCCATCATATCAATATCCCCGGCGCCAATCACATCGCCATTTTGTAAGGTAGTTTTCAGAACGGGTACGGATATCTTGCGTTCAATTTGTCCCATCACCGAAATTTTACGGATTGGTTTGTCGAGTGAGGGCGCGACCAAATTAGCTTCGAAATAATCATTCTGCGGGTTAAACCGAATATCGGATACTGCCAATGTTTGGGGCAGGGTATCCGGCAGGATGATATCTTTTGCGCCAGACACGTTAATATCAAAACTGCCTGTCACACCTTCTTGGGTTAAGGCGGCGCGCAGAGCGTCTTGGATCTTGCTTTCAGGGATGATGGTGGCCGCACGCCGGATAGTAATTTGTTCTGCAGATGTTGCCGGGCGCCAATCCAAATCCATCGCACTGGCGATACGGTATAATGTTCGCGCATTCAACACCATTTCCTGACCCGGCTGCGGGGCAGGGCCAATCACATAATCCGCGTTATGTTTGAGCCCATCAAAAAGATCCCCCAGTTTCAACGTATCCCGGTCGATGATGGATATTTCTTTTAAACTGGCCGCCGTGGCTTTTTGTGCGCCGACAATCAGGATGCAGACACTTAAGGACAATGCCAGTGTAAACAGGACAATTTTAAGTGTCAGTTCGGTTTTTGGCCAGATATCAGAAAAATTCATCTATGTCTCCTGCGTGTCTATCCGGTTATCGTAACTGCGTGATGGTCTGAAGCATTTCATCACTGGTTGAAATGACATTTGAATTCATTTCATACGCGCGTTGAGCCGCAATCAGATTTGTAATTTCTTCGACAATATTCACGTTGGAATTCTCCAGTGCGCCTTGGCGTATTTCACCAAAATCGTCTGAATCCGGGTTGCCTGTCACAGGCGTTCCCGAGGCATCGGTTTCTAAAAACAGGGTATCTCCGATGGCGTTTAATCCGGCGGGGTTGATAAACGCGGCTAATTGAATTTGTCCGATATTCTGTGTGGCGACCTGACCGGGGAGCGTGACGAGCACCTCACCGGATTGATTGACCGTAATGCTGGTGGCGTCTTGCGGTACAGTCAAGCCGGGCTGAAGTTCATATCCCTGTGCATTTACAATTTGTCCATTGTCATTTGTTTGAAAGACCCCGGAGCGTGTATAGGCGGTTGTCCCATCGGGCAGGGTGATCTGGTAATACCCTTTGCCGGTAATCGCCAAATCAAGCGGGTTTTCCGTCATCTTGATAGTGCCTTGTTCATGAAGACGGTAGATGGAGCCTAAGGACACACCCAAACCAAATTGCATCCCCGAAGGCACGATCGTTCCCACATCAGACGATGTACTACCTGGGCGTTGTTTGTTTTGGTAGATCAAGTCATGGAATTCAGCGCGCTGGCGTTTGAACCCAGATGTCGTGACGTTGGCGATGTTGTTGGATATGACATCCACATTCATCTGTTGTGCCAGCATCCCTGTGGCGCCGATATCTAAAGAACGTGTGACCATGTGACTTTCTCCTTAAAATCTAAAATATTATGTGCCAGCGCGCGATAAACGTTGAATTGCGGTTCTCATCCGGTCATGTTCGGATTGCACGATCCGTTGCATGGATTGATAATCACGTAGCACATCAATCATCCGGGTCATTTCAACCACGGCCTGAACATTTGATCCTTCGATTTTGCCTTGGATCACGGTTGTTTTTTCGGCTGGAACGCCGGGCTCATCTGTCACATATAGGCCATTGCCGGCAGGATTTATTTTTTGAAGATCGGTGAATTCCTTGATCATTAATTGTCCTACCTGACCTTCGTCCGTGGATACAACCCCTTTTTTGTCGATATAGACATTTTGGGCGGTGCTGGGGATGGTGATCGTGCCGCCGCCCGCAGAGGCAACCGGCATTCCCCGCGCATTGACCAATACCCCTTCGGCTGTTTTGGATAGATTGCCCGCGCGGGTATATTGAACGCCGGACGGCGTCGATATCCCCATAAAGCCGGGGCCGATTAACGCGACATCCAAGGGGTTGCCGGTGGTTTTAACGGGGCCCGGATCCGTGACTTGATATTGACCGTAATCCAAAACCATCGACATGGATTCTTTCATGCCGCGCGGTTTTGAGAGATATTCATCGAAGATCATATTCTGTGCGCGAAAACCCGGCGTGCCAAGATTGGCCACGTTATTGGACACAATGCTCATCTTTTCCTGAAGCGCGATTTGGCTTGAAAGGCTAATATAAAGTGAATTTTCCATCGCATGTACCCTTGTTGTTCGGGTTTTATAATGCGAAGCCCGTGCCACAGAAAAAACCAAGGTAAATCAAGCCTTTCAACCCACATGACGGGCGTGACCTGTTTTGGACTTACGGTAAAGCCTGCAGGGTGATCCCGAGTCGGGGGGAAAAAAATGCCGCCCTGTTTTTTCGTGTCAATATAATGTGTTGGCCTGTAGATGCGGCTTGGTCATTGGCGTTAAATTCCTTATGATTGAGTGAGGTGATTGAATCAGGATTAATTTTTGATATCGGGATAAAACCATGGCCGCCAAAAAAGAAACTCAAAAATCGAAAGACGAAGGGGAGATGAATGCTTCGTTAGATGCGCCTGCTCCCGCAGAAGGGGATCCACTCGGAGAAGAAGGCAAATCTAAATTCGATGCCAAAAAGATTATCCTCTTTGTTGTCCTGCCGATTTTATTGCTGGGCGGCGGCGGTGCCGGGCTTTATTTCTCTGGTATGCTGGATTCCGTCTTGGGGAAAGGAGACGCCGCGCAAGAGTCTTCCGAGGCGGGCGCACACGGGGAAAAGGCCAAAGGTGATGGCCATGGCGGTGAAGCGGGCGTGGCCTCAGGGCCGGCTTTTATCAAAATCCCGGATATGGTTGTCAATTTAAGCGGGAGCGATGCCCAGCCCCGTTATTTAAGATTATCTGTTCAACTGGAGCTGAAAGATTCTGGGGATACGGCCTCTATCGAAGCCGTTATGCCGCGGGTCGTCGATCAATTCCAAACCTATTTACGTGAATTGCGGGTTAAGGATTTACGCGGGTCTGCCGGCATATACCGCCTTCAGATGGAATTGCTGTCTCGGGTGAATGCCGCCGCGTATCCGGTCGAGGTGAAGGATGTGCTGTTTCAGGAAATTTTGATACAATAAGACGGTACCCCCCGAATGACCCGACTTGTGGTATAATAAAGGATATTTTTCGTAAAAAAATGCCGAGTTCGGCATGGTTTTTGCGAAACATATATATCAGAATCTAACGGTTTGAACGATCGCGTTTAAATAACAAGATAGGATCAGGGCTGTGAACGACACGAAAACCGATGATCTCGCCGGGATGAGCGAAGAAGAAAAGGCCATGATGGCCGAATGGGAGAAAATGTCGGGGGATGCGCCGGCAGGTGATCCTATGTCGGGGGGGGCAGACGTCGAAGATGATGGTGCCGCCCGCATTCTCAACCAAGATGAAATTGATTCCCTGCTGGGGTTTGATGATAGTGGGTTAGGCCGTGGTGAAACATCCGGCGTGATGGCATTGATTAATTCGGCCATGGTGAACTATGAACGTTTGCCGATGCTAGATATTGTTTTTGACCGGCTGGTGCGGTTGATGTCTACGTCGCTTCGAAATTTGACATCCGATAACGTTGAAGTATCTCTGGATCAAGTATCCACGGTTCGTTTTGGTGACTATTTGAATTCTATTCCGCTCCCGGCGTTGTTATCAGTCTATAAGGCCGAAGAATGGGATAATAGCGGGCTGATGGTCACGGATAGTGCACTTATTTACTCGATTGTCGATGTATTGCTGGGGGGGCGAAAAGGAACCCCCGCCATTCGGGTGGAAGGCAGACCCTACACCACCATTGAAACCAAACTGGTTGAGCGGATGGTGGGCGTTTCTTTAAGTGATCTATCGTCGGCTTTTGATCCGCTCTCTCCCGTCAGTTTTACGTTAGAGCGTATGGAAACCAATCCCCGCTTTGCCACCATCACCCAGTCAGGCAATGCCTGTGTTCTGGCGCGGCTTCGGGTGGATATGGGGGATCGGGGGGGGGGCGAATTGAAATTCTTATTCCGTATGCGACCCTCGAGCCGATCCGTGAATTACTACTTCAGATGTTCATGGGGGAAAAATTTGGGCGCGATTCCATCTGGGAAACCCATTTGACGCAGGAATTATACCAAACAGATGTATCCTTGCAGGCGATTTTAGGTGAAATTACAGTCCCGCTGAGGGATTTGATTCACTGGAAAAAGGGATCACAGATTATTTTAAACACCTATGTGGGGGATGAACTGGAACTTCGGTGCGGTCATGTGCCGATGTTTAAAGGGCCTGTTGGCCAGAGACTTGAAAATCTGGCTGTCAAAATTGAAAAATATATTCCGCCGGAGGAAGAAAGCCGCGAGAGATGAGTATTAATCTGAGTTTTATTCTGGATATCGTCATTTTACTTTTGCTTGCGGCCACAGTGTTTTATACGGCGCGCCTTTCTTATTTCATGAGCCATTTTCGTCAAGGCCGCCATGAAATGGGTAAATTACTCGCGGATCTGTCCCGGCAGGTAACGCAGGCCGAAACAGCCATGGCAGGCATGCGTCAAGTGGCAGAAAAATCAGGCGCAGAGCTTCAAGAAATCATCAATGAATCCAAATTCTTATCAGACGAACTTCGTTTTATGAACGAATCAGGCGACAACCTTGCCAACCGTCTGGAAAAACTGGCGGATCGTCACCGTGAACTGGTGGGCATCATCGATGGTGTTGGGGGTGATAAATCCGCGCCGCGCCCGCGTTCTATTTCGGTGCCGCCGCCGTCTTTTTTGGTGCCGGAGGAATTTACAAGAACAGAAAAGCCTGCTCCCCAAAAAGTTAAAGAATCTGTTGCGGCGGCTGGTGCTGAAAGCCGGGGCGGATTTGCCATCCGCGATCCTGACTTCGATGCTGAAGAAGCAGACGATATATATGCCTTTGAGCGTGAGAGTGATCCCTTCTTGAAAGATACGTTTCCTGACGATCAAGGGGCGGGTTTATTATCCCAAGCTGAAAAAGATCTGTATGATGCGCTTCAGCGTGGACGGCAAACCAAAAAATCTGGATATTCACGATAGAAAGTCTTTAATCAATGTCGTTTCTTGTCAGTAGATTTAGTCTTTTGCCCGTGCTCGTGATCGTAGCGGCTCTGGCTTTTGGGGTGCGGTTTGGCGAAGTTGTCTCTGGCAAATCCTATTACGCAGGGGCATGGGCGCAAACGCCCCCGACCCCCTCTGACGAAGCCCTTTCTGCGCCGTCGTCTGTTCAACCCGCGTCAACACCCCCTGTGACCCAGACGGCGGAAGACAGTGCCAAAAAAGCCCAAGAGATGGCCAAAACTCAAACACCGGCTCAAGCCGACGAGGCCAAAAAACCTACTGTCTCCGAAGCAGAAAATAAAAAAGCGGATGATAAATCCGAGGCCGCGGTTGCAGAAGAATCAACAGATTCGTCATGGAAGGATTCTGGTGATAGTGATCTGGAATTTTCAGATGCGCGCATGGCCTTGTTCAAGGATTTGTCGGCACGGCGTCAGGATATTGAAAGCCGGGAAAAAGAAGTGGCGTTACGCGAAGCTCTTTTAAAAGCGGGGGAGCAGGAAATTGACCAGAAATACAAGGAACTCAGTGCGCTGAAGGCTGAAATTCAGAATTTGCTTAAGCAACAATCCGCCGAAGAAGAAAAGCGGGTGGCCAGTCTGGTTAAGATATACGAAGGTATGAAGGCCAAAGATGCCGCGCGGATTTTTGATACGCTGGATATGGATGTTCTTCTTCAGGTGTTGGGGCGAATGTCGGAACGAAAATCTGCCCCGATTATTGCCGCCATGAGCGCAGAGCGCGCCAGATCCCTCACCGTGATGCTGGCCGAACAAAAACGGTTGCCGGGGCTGGCGGATGATATGCCGGATGCGGAGCCGGCTACCCCTTAGATTTTCTTTTATTCGGGTAAGAATACAATCGTCACCCTTGTGGCTTCACGCCGTGACAGGCTATTTTTGTCATGATAAGATACAAGTCTGGCGTTAATGTTTTTTAAACCAGTTTTATTGCATACTTTACCTTCGGTTCGTATTTTTCATCCATTTCATCAAAAAGGTTGTTTTCCGTGTCCGTCAATAAAAACATGAATGTATTGGTTGTTGATGATTATCAGACGATGGTGCGTATCATTAAAAACCTATTGAAACAGATTGGCTTTAATAATGTTGACGAAGCCAGTGATGGCACCATGGCACTCGGTATGATTAAGAAAAAACAATATGGTCTGGTGATTTCAGATTGGAACATGGAGCCGATGAGCGGGCTTGAACTGTTAAAACAGGTGCGCGGGGCGGGGGAGCATTTCAGCGATGTCCCTTTTATTATGGTCACCGCTGAAAGCAAGACAGAAAACGTCATTGCCGCCCGTCAGGCCGGGGTCAATAATTACATCGTGAAACCGTTTAATGCGGATACACTTAAAACCAAGATTTCTGCTGTCCTCGGGGATTTGGGCTAGGTTATGACTGAAAAATCATATGAACGCGGCAAAGTTGTCGAAATCATTCAGTCTGTCATTCACAAGATGGAAGGCTCTGGGGCGTCGGATCATGAAATACATGCCGAGCTTGCCGATTTATCCCATATCATTGATCTTCTCCGCCACGACATCGCCCAAAGCCACACCGGAAATCTGAAGCATACCGATATCCCCGGAGCCACGGATGAGCTGGATGCCGTTGTTTTGGCGACCGCCGAGGCCACGAATACCATCATGGCCGCATGCGAGGCGATTGAAAAACGCGCCAGCGTGACACAGGACAATGCACTTATCGACGAAGTGACACGCATCTATGAAGCCTGTGGATTTCAGGACATCACTGGTCAACGTATTTCAAAAGTTGTCGCCACCTTGCGGCAAATTGAAACCAAAATCGATCATTTGTTGTCGGCGTTGGATCGCCGGATGGGTCCCATTGATCATGCCGCACCGGCCGCAGATCAACGTCAAGGAGATAAGGCTCTACTCAATGGCCCCCAAATGCCCGCCAAGGCGGTTTCTCAGGATGATATTGACCGGCTTTTGGCGGAATTCGATAACTAGCTCTTGGGCGCAGAGCCGCCGTCATTTATAATCAGGATATGAAACGATTTCGCCGCCGGCGTATCCGCCCGTTGGATCATCATGTGCCCAGTGACCTGATGAGCTTATCGCTCTTTATCATGTTGCTTGCCTTTTTTATTGTGCTGAATGCCATTTCTTCGTTTGAAGAAAGAAAAGCAAAGCCCGTGATGGAAAGCGTCGAACGCACTTTTTCCAAACAGGCGATTCAAACGGATGTCAAACCCTCACCGGTTCCTGCGCCCGAAAAATCCATCCGAGAGGGAGAAACAACCGAACGTCTCGATGCGTTGTTTAACGCCCAGATTTCAGATTTTAAGGTTCAAAAAACAACTCCCTCTATGCCGGGCGTCATGACGGTTGTCCTGCCGCTGGAGGCTTTTTCTTCTGCTATCATGACGCTGGGGCAGGAAGATTTATCCCGGGCAAGCCTGTTGCCAAAAGATCAGGTTTTCTTTCTGCCGACGTTGGTATCGATTTTAAAAACAGATCGCCAGAAAACAGCTTATCGCATGGATATGGTGTTTCATCTGGCGGGTAATCCGGCGCGGGTTCAAAATCAGGCACCAGAAAAAATAGTACCCATCATGAAACAGGCCAGCGTGATATCAGAAAAAATCCAAGCCGCCGGCATGCCAGAAAAATTGATATCGATTGGCATCGAGCAAGGCGCAGAAGACACCGTGACCCTTTATTTCAGGCCGCATATGCCTTTTACTTTGGAATCCACAGCGCCGCCCAAGGTTCAACCATGACTATCGCTCGCCGCCGTAAAATATCGAGGACATCCATAGGGCGACGACGTTTTTTTCGTCGATCTGGGGACAGTCTGCCGCCTGTGAATACGTGGATTTTATCCTTCACCGATGTGATGGCATTAATGCTCACTTTCTTTGTCATGATGTTTGCCATGTCACATCCCAAAGAAGAAGCTTGGGAAGATTTTGCCGATACGATCAAAACGAACTTCAGCAAATTCGACGGGCCTTCGGCATTTCGGGGGCCTGAAGAAGACATCCAGATTGACCAGATCAATTTCAATCAGGCACTCGATCTTTCTTACCTTAAGGCGATTATGGGTGTTTTATTGAAAGAAGAACCGAGCCTATCCCGTGTGCAGATGATTGAACAGCCGGGGGCTCTTATTCTCTCTCTACCGGATGACATCTTGTTTGAACCGGGGCAGGCCGATGTCAGGGCAGGATCAGACAAGGCACTTTATGCACTCGCCGGGTCACTCTCACGGATCCAAAATCGGATCGAAGTGGTAGGACATGCGGATCCCCGTCCTGTGACGGGCGGTGCCTTTTCCTCAAATTGGGATTTATCATTAGCGCGCGCCGCCCATGTGGCCGCCGTCTTGGAAAATGTCGGATATGACAGCCCCATAACGATCCGCGGGGCGTCAAGTGGACGGTATCGTGATTTATCCACACACATACCCGAAGAGTTGCGCCTGTCACTTTCCCGCCGGGTCGATATTGTCATTATGGAAGATGACGGCAGTACGATAAAACTTTTTGATATCCAGTAGATATCTCCCGTCCCCTGCTTGTGGGGTTTTGCGTGCTATGGCAAGGTTTTAACCATGTTTTTTAAACGCTGGACAGCCTCTCTCTTTTTGGGTGCCGTTATCCTGTCTTTCTGGCCTTTGGGTGCGGGGGCGCAAGAGGACGTGACGGTGCGTTCCGGTGTGCATCCATCTTATAGCCGCTTGGTGTTTGATTGGCCGGGCATCCCGGATTATGTGGTGGCACAACAGGGGCAGAAACTGACGATTACTTTTTCCCAACCTGCCAATGCCGATATCGCCGCCGTGTCGGATCGCGATTTGCCGAATATCAAGAATTTCAAAATTGCCGCGACATCTCCGCTCACCTTAACTCTGGATATTCCGGCAGAAAGCCGTGTGCGCCATTTTTCGGCAGGTGACCGCATGGTGTTGGATGTTTACGGCGCAGGACAAGAAAGTACAAAATTATCTGCCGTTAAAGAAGACACAAAAAAAACACCGCCAGTTAAGCCCGTGCCTGATCAGAAAACACCGGACAAAAAGCCACCGCCATCTGAAAAGACACCCCCTCAAGCACCTAAAGCAGAGACACAAAAACCGGATCAAGCTTTACCGGTCGCGCCAGCTTCTGCGGCCTCGGTTCCTGCCAAGGGAGACTCTGTCGAAGTTGCCCAGCCCGTGACACCTGTTCAAAACGAAGCGGTGGCATCCGCGTTGACAGAGCCGCAGGTGATTACCTTGACCTCAACCGAAGCCATGGGGCTTGCTGTGTTTGATCGCGGCGGGTTTGCCTGGATTGTTACCGATCAACCCGGCATGACGTCTGAGCCCAGTATCGCCGGGTCACAAAAAAACCTGTTGGGCACTCTTGATCGTAAGGACATGACAGGCGGCACGGCTTTCCGTGTGGCACTTCCAAAAGGGGCGCATATTCATGCCGAAGGCGGGGGATTGGTCTGGCGCGTGATTGTTTCTCCCAAGATGCCTTCGTCAAAACCTGTTTCTGTGACACGGGAAACAACGCCAACACCCAGTTTGCGATGGCCGATGACGGGAACGAGAAAATTACTGACGGTCATGGATCCGGTGTTCGAAGATCAGATCCGGATTGTGACCGTAGAGACCCCGGATCAATTTTCAGGAAATCCCCTTGACTTTATTCCCGTCAGAACCTTGCGGTCTGCGGTGGGGTTGGCCGCGGTTGCCAAGGCCGATGATCTTGAGATTAAAGTCAACAGAGATGGGGTCACCATGACCCGTCCGCAAGATATGCCATTGGCACGGCCTGAAGATGTGAAATTATCTTCTTTAAGTCAGGCAGGAATGTCCATCTCTACGGATCAGGAACCAAAACAAGAATCCCCATTACCTTCTGCCGAAAGTCCTGCTGTTCCGGCAGTGACGGGAGCCGCGGAGATGTCCCGTATATATTATTTTGATCGCTGGGAAATGGGGGGGACGCGCGCGCTGGATGAAAATGAACGGCTTTTGATGAAATCACTTTCCCAAAAACCTCAGGATCAGCAGACGGAAGAATTGGTAACTCTGGCCAAGCTTTCGTTGGCGAATGACAGGGGTGTTGAATCGTTGGGATATTTGCGCGTGGCCTTGATGGAAACGCCCGAGCTTGAGGATAATAATGAATTCGTCGCCTTGCGCGGGGCGGCCTCATTGGCGGCAGGGCGTCCAGACGAGGCCATTATTGATTTATCACGAGACGCATTAAAAGATATTGGTGAATTGGCGTATTGGCGATCTGCCACACTCGGGGCGCTTGAAGATTGGGCTCAGGCGCTCTCGGTTTTGCCGTCATCGTTTGATGTTTTGGCACAATATCCTGACCATGTGCGGGACCCGATGGCCATTCGCTTGGCCGAGGTGGCTTTACGTGGGGGGAAGCCTGAGATCGCCAAAGGGCTCTTGGGTATGATGGAAAAAAACAAAGATATCCTACCACCCGCCCAAAAAGCCGCATGGGCCTATTTAATGGGAGAAACACAGCGTCAAATGGGACAAACGGCCAAGGCCGAAGAATTATGGACCCCCCTCATTACAGGTCCGGATGATTATCACCGGGCGAAAGCAGGCTTGTCGCTCACGAAGCTTCAACTTGATAATAACAAACTCACCCCGGCGCAGGCGATTGATCGGCTAGAGGGGCTTCGTTATCTCTGGCGCGGGGACGAATTGGAAACACTGATCAATTACAGATTGGGTCAAGTGTATATTCAAAATGGTGATTATCTAAAAGGTCTTTCGGTACTTCGCAATGCCGCTTCATTGTTCCCTGAATCCCCGATGGGCAAAGAAGTCACCACCTATATGACTAAAACATTTCGTGACCTGTTCATGCAAGGCGGCGCGGATAAAATTAAACCGCTGGATGCTGTAACCGTTTATGATGAGTTCAAGGAATTAACCCCCGCCGGTGCAGAAGGGGATGCCTTTATAGAACGTCTCGCCGAACGGCTGGTGGATGTGGATTTATTGGGGCGCGCGGGGACGCTTCTTGAAAACCAAGTGACACATCGGTTAGAGGGAGAGGATAAAGCGCGGGTCGCGCTTCGGCTGGCGGCGATCAGACTTCTCGATAGCAAACCCGAAGGGGCTTTGCGGGCACTTGATCTGGCACAAAGTATCTATGAAGCAAAACCCGAAGGCATGACCGAAGCACAGGATAAAGATATCCGGCTTTTGCGGGCGCGAGCTTTGGCGAAAATGAAAAAAGTGGATGAGGCGTTTGAGGTTCTAGGGGGATTGAAGGTTGATCCGAACTTAACGCGCCTCAAGGTTGATACCGCTTGGTCTGCCGGGAAATGGGATGACGCGGCAGATGCCTTGAATGATTTGATTATCGAAGAAGACATCTCCCTCACCCGTCCGTTGACACCCTATCAGGTGGATTTGATTTTAAACCGGGCGATCGCCCTTAATCTGGGAGGGAACCGCGTCGCCTTGGGGAGTATGCGTGAGCGTTTTGTCGATGCGATGAAACAAACAGACAAGGCCCAGCTTTTTGATGTGGTCACACGTCCACGCCAGATGGGGTTGATTGGGACACGCGAAAACATTACCTCGTTGATGTCCGAAGTGGATATGTTCAAAGACTTTCTTGAAAGCTATCGGAAGATCAAACCGGAATAGATTTATCCTGTGGGTAGGACAGGGGTACCATCAAAGCTCTGGATCAACGATCCACAGATGAGATACCACCCATCGACCAGTACAAAAAAGACAATCTTGAACGGCAGAGAGATCGTGACCGGCGGCAACATCATCATCCCCATCGACATCAGGATAGACGCCGTCACCATATCAATAATCAAGAACGGCAAAAACAGCATAAATCCAATTTCAAACGCCCGTTTGAGTTCAGAAATCATGAAGGCCGGCACGATCACTTGAATAGGGGTATCGATGATTTGTTCAGGCGGCTCTGTTTTGCTTAAATCCATGAATAACTGCAAATCCTGTTCACGAACATGTTTTAACATGAACTCCTTAAAGGGCGTGATGCCGCGTTCGAAGGCGGTGACTTCGTCAATTTCTTCGTTGATCATCGGCTTGAGGGCATTGTTATACGCAGACTCAAACGTGGGTGCCATGATGAAAAAGGTCAGGAACATGGCCAAAGACACCATGACCGTGTTCGGCGGTGTCTGTTGAATGCCGATGGCCGTTCTTAAGAAAGACAGCACCACCACAATGCGGGTGAATGAGGTCATCATGATGAGAATGGAGGGCGCGAGCGACAACACCGTGAGCAAGAGCACCAGTTGAATAACGCGTCCGGAAACAGTGCTGGTTCCTTCTTCCCCACCGCCCAGATCAACGGTAAAAGCCTGCGCGAGTGCGGGCGAACTGGCCAGGACAAGGCCAGCTAGAATCGCAAGCCCAGCCAGCAGACATAATTTGGGGTTAAACCGAGGCATGTTCGCTACCCTTTTCGTTACCCTTAATATTGGTTTCCACCACAGTTTCGCCCGTGGGCGATAAAATAACAAGATGCTGAACATCATCCCGTTCAATCATCATCAACTTTCTGCGGGAGTCGAGGGGGAGAACTTCCAGGATTTTCAAACGCCGTTTGCCCCCGGCCAGCGTGGACATGCCTTGTCCCATGCCCAGACGTTTCATGACATAGGCCAGCCCCCCCATGAGCGAGAGGACAAACACAAGAGCCACAACAAATTTCAAATAATCATAAGCTTCCATCGGTTTTTTACTTTTTTGGCTGGGTCAGATCGGCTTTTAACTCTTCAAGGCTTTTACTCAAATCCTCCAGATGGCCAATCATGTCGGCGATCAGCGGTTGCATTTCCATGGCCTGTGCGGGGGGGAGTTTAAATGTATCATCGCATAATTGGCTTACCTTGGCGTCCAACCCCATCAGGTTGACATTTTGACCCTGACGTACCTGATGGTGAGCGTCTATGATAAAATCAGTGAGAGCCCTCATTCTGTCCTGAAGAGAATAAAGATCATTCATGAGGTCAGGGGGTTCCTTTGTCTTCCTTCTTCTTATCATCAGTCAAAAGCGCATCAAAGGGATTTGGTTGCCCGTTGGCGCGATACACATATGACATGATTTCGGCGACGGCCGAAAAAGCTTCGGGGGGGATGGGGCTGTCGATTTCAATCGCCGCCAGCATTTCGGCCAGCGCGCTATCTTCGCGGATGCGGATATCATTGTCATAAGCCAGTTGCAGGATTTGCTCGGCAATTTTTCCCCGTCCGGCCGCCACCACTTGGGGAACCTTACGTTCCAGCGTGCGGTCTTTGAGGGCGACAGCCGTCTGACGTTTTGATTTTTCCTTTATATTTAAGGGCCTTAGTGGGTCATCCGCCGCAGGGCTCATGGGGTCGGGGTCTTGGGGGGTCATTGGCACGATTTCTGCAAATTTTGATCCAGAAGGTTCGCCTATTTTAAGGGGTATATGATGACATTACAAAACATTCCTTTGATGAAAGCCATGAGCGCGAAGATGAATTATCTCGAAAAGCGTCAGGGCGTCCTATCCGAGAATATTGCGAATGCCGATACGCCGAATTACCGGGCGCGTGACCTTACCAAGGTCGATTTTGGCAGTGTCCTGAAAGATGTTGTTAAAACAGACCGCGTGCGTTTGGCCACCACTCAGCCGGGTCACATGCCACCCCCGGGCGAAATTGAAACCGCCAAGGACGCCAAACAGAAGATTACCTACGAAGTGGCGCCAGCAGGGAACGCTGTGGTGATCGAAGAGCAGATGGTCAAAGCCAATGAAACCAATATGGAATACACGTTGTTGACGAATTTAATGCGCAAGCAATCCAACATGATCCGCACGGCATTAGGTCGTGGTCAATAAGGATATAACTTTGATAAGGGAGTAAAAAATTATGGCAGAAGATAGTTTATTTGGGGCCATGACAACATCGGCGTACGGAATGCGGGCACAAGGGGAACGCACCCGTGTTATATCTGAAAACATCGCCAATGCGAATACGGCCGCGAATACGCCGGACAGCGAGCCGTATAACCGGAAAATCATTACCTTTAAAAACGAAATGGATCGCCAGCAAGGACAGCGTCTGGTCAAGGTTGATGATATCCGCGACGACAAGGAAAAAGATTTTCCTTTAAAATATATGCCGGATCATCCTGGGGCGAATGCCGAAGGATATGTCAAAATGCCTAATGTCAATAGCTTGATTGAACTGACCGATATGCGAGAAGCACAGCGTTCCTATGAAGCCAATCTGGGGATGATGGAACAAAGCCGAACCATGGCACAAAGAACAATTGATATGTTGAGATAAGATAAAATAGAGTATCTTAAAGCGTAAAGGAATCTCCGATGGTTGATAAAATTGCCAATCCCGCCGTTGCTGCCAGTGCCTATGCTAACACAGCCAAAG
This sequence comes from uncultured Pseudobdellovibrionaceae bacterium, assembly GCA_964654245.1. Classification (GTDB taxonomy): domain Bacteria; phylum Pseudomonadota; class Alphaproteobacteria; order Micavibrionales; family Micavibrionaceae; genus UWPOB-MICAV1. The sequence goes on from CAZZGO010000001.1 coordinate 25,713, forward strand.
GTGCCTCATTGCCCGGCATCGGACAGGAACAGGACGCCTCGTTTGGGGATGTCCTGAAAAATATGGCTGTTTCGACGATCCAGACCTTAAGAGCCGGGGAAACAGCCTCGGCACGTGCGGTGACGGGTTCTGCCAGCCTGCCCGAAGTTGTCCAAGCCGTGAATGCCGCCGAATTGACCCTTCAAACCGTTGTGGCCGTGCGTGACCGGTTAATCGGCGCGTATCAGGAAATTATGCGGATGCCCATTTAAGGCAGACTTGATTTGATACGTAAAAAATCGGGGACAGGGCATTTTTTTGTTTATCTGACCTGTCTGTCATCTGATAGGTTATATCCATGAACCAGACAGAAATTATCGAACTGGCACGCGAGGCTGTGATACTCACGCTACAGATTGGCGCGCCGGTGATGATTGTCGGGCTGATTGTTGGTGTTTTGATTGCGCTGGTTCAGGCTCTAACCCAGATTCAGGAAATGACACTGGTGTTCGTTCCCAAAATTATTGCCATTTTTGCCGCCATCTTTTTTCTGTTCCCGGCCTTTGTATCCGTCATGACCGCGTACATGCAAAATCTTGCAGAACGCATCATCGGCATGGGATAGAGGGCATAGGCGGCCATGCTCACGCTTGAAACATTCCTGAGCGATATGGTCTTCGGGTTTTTCCTGATTTTTGTTCGTCTGGGGACGGCATTAATGATTATGCCGGGTCTAGGTGATTCCTTTGTTCCCCAAAATATACGTTTATTTATGGCACTCGGGTTATCCTTCGTGATGTTACCCTTGACCTTGCCGTTCGTGCCGTCGCCTGTGCCGGGCATGAATATGATGTTATCCCTGATTTTCATGGAATTTGTCATTGGGTTATTAATAGGAACCGTGGCGCGTATATTAATGACGGCGCTGGATACGGCGGGGATGATTATTGCCAGCACATCAGGATTGGCGAACGCGCAGGTATTTAACCCGTCCATGGCCGCGCAAGGGTCTGTGGTGGGGGCGTTCTTGTCTGTGACGGGGGTATTGTTTATTTTTGCCACTAATCTTCACCACATGTTGATTTATGGCTTGGTTGAAAGTTATCAGATGTTTCCGATTGGCGGCATCCCGGATTCAGGAAGTATGGCTGACCTGATTTCCCGAACGGTCTCGATCAGTTTCAAGACAGGACTTTTGATGGCCATACCATTTATTGTTCTTACGTTGATGGTCAATATTTTGATGGGGGTGCTCTCGCGCCTGATGCCCCAGTTGCAGGTATTTATTCTGGTACTTCCGGTTCAAATTATCCTGACCTTACTGGTTCTCTCCCTCACGCTGTCGTCCATGTATTTATTCTGGGCCACCCAGTTTCAAGACGGCATCACGTTTTTTTATCAATCGGCGGGGAAATAACCCATGGCCGAAAGTGATAACGAAGCCGACGATTCCCAGAAAACAGAAGACCCCACGCCCAAAAAACTGGAGGATGCGCGGAATAAGGGACAGGTGGCACTGTCCCGAGAAATTAATAACTGGGTGATCCTGTTTATGGGGACGCTGATTATTCTAGCTGTGGGCCCTGGCATGATGATGTCCTTGGCGCAATATCTTCAGACATATCTGGAACAGGCGCACACACTCCCGCCGCCGCCGGGGGGCATGGGGGTTCTGGTGGCAGACACGTTTATCGAGGTGCTTAAGATTCTGGCACTTCCATTTCTGCTTATGATGGCCGCCGCTTTTTTGGGCACCTTTATTCAAATTGGCGCGTTGTTTTCATTTGAGACCATTAAACCGGATATCAGCAAGATCTCTTTGATTCAGGGTTTCACGCGCCTTTTTTCTGGCCGGGCGATTGTCGAATTCATTAAAGGGATCTTGAAACTGGTGGTGATCGGGGTGGTGGGGGCGATGTTGCTCTTTCCATTTTTAGGCAATCTGGATCACATGGTCGGGCTTCCTCTACGTGAGACCATGTTTGAAATTTCGGATATGACGCGCCGGCTTATGATTGGCGTGCTCGTCGCACTTCTGGTTATTGCCGTGATTGATCTGGTGTATCAACGCGCCGAGCATTACAAAAAAATGCGCATGACCAAACAGGAATTAAAAGACGAATACAAACAATCCGAAGGCGACCCGCATGTGAAAGCCAAGTTGCGCCAGTTACGTCAGGAAAAAGCCCGCGCCCGGATGATGCAGGCTGTCCCCACCGCCGATGTCATTATCACGAACCCAACCCATTTTTCGATTGCGTTAAAATACGATCCAGACGAAATGGCCGCCCCGACTCTGGTTGCCAAGGGGGTGGATGATCTGGCCTTGCGTATCCGTGAGGTGGCCAAGGAACATGATGTGCCGCTGGTACAAAACCCCCCATTGGCGCGTGTTCTTTTCGATAAGGTTGACGTGGATCAGGCCATCCCCCCTGAACATTACAAGGCCGTAGCCGAAGTCATTTCCTATGTCTTCCGTTTAAAGGGAAAACTTAAGGTTTAGGTTGCCTGTACACTGGTCAATATCCTCTGAAAATGGCATTCTGGCACTCTGATGCCCTTAGATCACAGTGACTTTATCAAAAAATACCATACACCGCCCGATCAGGCGGCGATCACGCATAAGAAAATCCGTAAAATTTTAATTTCAACCTTCATTCTGGTCGTCTATGTCGTGGGGTGCGTCATTCTGGCGGCCATGTTGGGGATTGATCAATCCACGATGTTGGCGGCGGCGTTACTTTTTTTGCTGGCGGCGTTTGTTGGTTTTACGGTGCAGGATTTTCTGGGGCGTCAAGCCGATAAAGAAAAAGAACGTCTTGTCATACGCGAAGTGCTTGAGGGATCGAGAGGGGCGCGTTTGATTACCGACGGGGTGGATAACACATTTTACGCCAATCAGCGTTTTTTTGAATTATGCGGTAAAAAATCGTTACCCGGCCTTCCGGCATTGGCGGCCTTGTTCGAAGATAACGCCGAAGCATTCAACCATTTTCGGCTGTTGTCCGAACAGGCACACCGGGGGTTGACGGATTCTATTGAACTTCGTGCAGGTCATGAAGAACGGGAGAGATGGTTTCTGGTCACGGCCCAACCCATTGCCGGATGGGCGGGATATGTGCATTGGCGGGTGGATGATATTACCCGTCAGCGTGATCTGGATCGTTCTGTGCGCGAGGAACGTGAAAAACTGATTGATTTCACGGATAATGCCCCCGTCGGTTTTTATTCCACCGATGAGACGGGTCGATTTGTGTTTGTGAATGCGACTTTGGCGCGCTGGCTGGGGACGGATATTCAAACACTTTTATCAGATGGACGTCTTCATACCTATATGGTGGCACCCCCGATGGGGGCGCTTCCCCATGACATCACGGAAAAAGGCGGTGTCCGGCAGGTGGCTGAAATCACCATGAAGGGGCCCTATGGCACCAGTTTTCAAGCGCAGATTTCACAGGCCGTCCATCAAGAAGCCGAAGGTCAAGTGCGCACACGCGGCGTGGTACATGACCTGACGTCCGAGCGCGAAATGCGCCGCGCGCTCGAAGCATCGGAAGACAGGTTCCAGCGTTTCTTTGAAGAAGCCCCGCTGGGGATTGTTTTGATTGATTCAGCCGGAAAAATTAAAGATTGTAACGTCGAACTGGCCGAGATGTTGGGGCAGACGATTGAACAGATCGAGGGAAAATCCTTCCGCGATATCATGTCCGAAGACGACCGCGATACGGTCTTCATGGCGATGAGCCGGATCGGGCAGGGGGAGCAGATGTCGGCCCCGATGGAAATTACCCTTCGGGGGCACAAGGATGTATCCGTGCAGATGCATGCCCGCCGTTTCAAGGGAAGTGACCATATCGTGCTTCATTTTATTGACCTGACGGATCAAAAATTGCTTGAGGCGCAATTTATCCAGTCACAGAAAATGCAAGCCGTGGGTCAATTGGCCGGGGGCGTGGCACATGATTTTAACAATCTTTTGACGGCGATTATCGGGTTCTGTGACCTGTTGCTGTTGCGTCATAAGCCGGGAGATCCTTCCTTTGGCGATATCATGCAGGTAAAACAGAACTCCAATCGTGCCGCCAATTTGGTGCGTCAATTATTGGCGTTCTCCCGGCAACAGACCCTGCGCCCGAAGGTTCAGGACATGACGGATATTCTGGTCGAGGTTTCCCATCTGATCCGCCGGTTAATTGGTGCGAATATCGAATTGGATTTAGTACATGGACAATCGCTGGGTCTGGTTAAGGTGGATGTGGGACAAATGGAGCAGGTGCTGGTCAATCTGGCCGTGAATGCCCGTGATGCGATTGGGGATAAGGGCGGCAGGCTGACGATTACCACGTCCAACTTTGAAAATGATAAACCCTTGAAGCGTGCCAGCGAAACCATGCCGCCCGGCGCTTGGGTCAAGATTGAGTTTTCTGATACCGGATGCGGTATCCCCGAAGAGAATATGGTGCGTATTTTTGAACCATTTTTTACGACCAAGGATGTGGGGCAAGGCACCGGGCTGGGGCTGGCTACGGTCTTTGGGATCATCCGCCAGACCGGCGGCTATGTTCATGTCGACAGCCAAGTTAATGTGGGGACAACATTTTCGATTTATCTCCCCCGCCTTTCCGAAAGCGAAATCAAGGAAACCGCGGAAGACCGTAAACAGGAAGACGAACCACAGGGTGACTTGACCGGCACAGCGCGTATCATGTTGGTCGAAGATGAAGATGCGGTGCGTACATTCTCGACCCGGGCGCTCACCAACAAAGGGTACGAAGTGTTATCGGCCGAAAGTGGCGAGGCCGGACTCTCCCTGATGGAGCAAAACGAAGGAAAAAAAATAGATCTTCTCATTACCGATGTTATGATGCCTGGCATGGATGGCCCCACGATGGCGAAACAAATTCGGGTGCGTTATCCGGAATTAAAAATTATTTTTATTTCGGGATATACCGAAGACAAACTGAAAGACCATATGGGCGATAATATTTACTTCCTGCCTAAGCCTTTTACGCTCAAGCAATTGGCCGCGAAGGTCAAAGAGGTCATGGGATAGCTTGATTAATGTATCAGCTTTTGAAAGATTGACGTTTTTTGCACTTCTTTTGCCGCTAACTCATGTGCCAATCCATTCCAATGCGCATCTGACGGGAATTCAAATTTCTGCTGGTTCTTTTTATAATGCGCCGCCATGACAGGTTCCATGTCAATCACCTGGTACCCTTTTTGTCTGGCCTGTGTGATCACATAACGACGCATCACATCAAAATAATATCCACGTTCTGATTCCGGTTTCCCGATATAAATGTCTCCCCGGCTGGCATCCATGATCAAAATAATATCTTTAGGTTTTAAACCGCTATTTTGTGGAAGGTGCGCTAAAAAAAGATCTACGGCCATTTTTGAATCAGCCATTCGCTGGGAATCTGTATCCGCCGACGTATTCCCGGCGTAAATGGTTTCCGGCATATCCCGGCGCATCAGGAATTGTTTTATTTTGGCCCATGTCTGCCACGCGGATAGGTTGAAAAAAACATATCGCGCTAGCGCAGAGCGCTTGATGATATCCCGTTTCCAGTTGGGGTGATATTCCTGAAGCAGGCGGGGCACCATATGACCTTGTTCATCCGGGGCGAATTGATGAAACACTTGTTTTAAATCATACGCCGGTAGGCTTTCATCAAAATCATTCCCCACAATCAAAACAGTCAATGCTTGGGGGCGATACGTATCACGGGCATATCGTGCCCATATCAGATACTGGCTTAAAGGGGCGCCGCTCGCCGCGAAACTATAGACCCGCGCGCGGTCTTCTGAGTTCGTGGCCAGACGTCCCTGAAGTGTCTGTGCATAGGGCACCATCAGAGATTCAATATATGAATCACCAATCACGGCCATCAAGGGGCGGGGATCCGCCGGGGTATAATCCTGATCATTCACAAAACCATCATTATTAACACGGCCCTGATTGACGATTTCAAAATTCCATTCATCCGACCAGGTGAAATTCTGGTTCGGAGTGAAACGCGCAATGGGTTGATCCTGCGTCACGGCCTGTGTGGAGAGACCTGTGCCTACCGGCAGGATGCGCAAAACAATCTCCAGCAGACCTACCACCAGCACAACAGGCAGGATCAACGCAATGGCGATAAAGAGTTTTTCACGAGAGGGCGTAAGATTCATACCTGTGTCATGACAGGCAGAGCCCCGGATCGTCAACCCATCCCCCGGCAAGAGAACACATTATGCCAAAATGTTCTTTTTTTGTTCTTTTTTCTTGAACGCAGGAACAAAAAGAGTACAATGAATATCAGAATCGCCTGTGGGTCACTTTATACGGCCTCTGCCGGCTTCATTGAAACCCTCTACCGACTATGCCAGAAAGGACATACCCCCATGACCGTCACCCCCTTCAAGAAAGAGAGCAATACCATGATGGAAGGCAAAAACCCCGCAGAGCGTCAAAAAGCACTCGAAGCGGCACTGACCCAGATTGAACGCGCCTTTGGTAAAGGCTCTGTCATGAAATTGAATGCGGATCATAACCCAATGGAAACCGAAGCAGTTTCAACAGGGTCTCTGGGTCTTGATATCGGGCTGGGGATTGGCGGTCTGCCCCGGGGGCGGATCACGGAAATTTATGGTCCCGAAAGCTCGGGTAAAACAACTCTCGCCCTTCATGTGATTGCCGAAGCACAAAAAGCCGGCGGTACCTGTGCGGTCGTGGATGCAGAACATGCGCTGGATCCATCCTATGCCAAAAAATTGGGCGTGGATGTTGATAATTTGCTGATATCGCAACCGGACACGGGCGAACAGGCACTTGAAATTGCGGATACGCTCGTACGGTCGGGTGCGGTAGATGTGTTAGTGATCGACTCAGTGGCGGCCTTGGTGCCTCGTGCCGAACTGGAAGGTGAAATGGGGGATAGTCACGTGGGACTTCAGGCGCGCTTGATGTCACAGGCGTTGCGTAAGATTACCGGCTCGATCTCTCGTTCTCGTTGTGTGGTCATTTTCATTAACCAGATCCGCATGAAAATTGGCGTGATGTTTGGTTCACCTGAAACAACGACGGGCGGAAATGCCTTAAAATTCTATGCATCGGTGCGTCTTGATATTCGCCGTATCGGTTCGATTAAAGAGCGTGAAACAGCCGTGGGTAACCAAACCCGGGTGAAGGTCGTTAAGAATAAAATGGCACCGCCCTTCCGTCAGGTCGAATTCGATATCATGTACGGGGAAGGGATCTCTAAAACAGGTGAAATTATCGATCTGGGCGTACAGGCGGGGGTTGTTGAAAAATCAGGTGCTTGGTTCGCCGCTGAAGGTGAGCGTATTGGGCAGGGACGTGAGAATGCCAAGCAATATCTGCGGGATCATCCGGAAATGATGGCAACGCTAGAACACAAGATCCGGGAAAAATCAGGAGTCATGTCCGAAGCCATGTTAGCGGGACCTGAATCAGACACTGATACGGCGTCCGAAGATGAAGCACCTGCACCAAAATCTAAAAAATCTGCGGGATAGTTTTATAGGTTTGATCGTCATAAAAAGGCCGGATCTCCTCCCGGCCTTTTTTTTCGCGTTATCCGCGTTCTCTTAACATGCGGCCTTTTTGGCGTTTCCAATCACGGGATTTCTCGGTATCTCGCTTGTCATGTTCTTTTTTTCCCTTGCCCAGCGCAATTTGAAGTTTGGCGAGCCCCTTACCATTAAAATAAAGACTTAAGGGGACGATCGTATATCCTTCGCGGGTCACAGAGCCCATGAGCTTGTCCAGCTCCTTTTGTGACACCAGTAATTTCCGAAGACGCCGAGGTTCGTGATTCAAGTGCTTGCCCGCCTGTTGATATTCCGGGATATGGGCGTTGAATAAATAAAGCTCACCCTCCTTAGGGGAGACATGTGCCTCGTTGAGTGAACATTGTCCATGACGTAAGGACTTGACTTCAGTCCCTGTGAGTACAAGGCCGGCTTCAATCTTATCTTCCAAGTGATAATCAAATCGCGCACGTCTGTTTTCCGCCACGGTTACGTTGACGGAGAGAAGTCCTGATTTTTTATCTTTTTTCTTAGCCATGTGATGATCGTCGATTTCAGGCCTTTATTGCCATATCCTGAAGCACTTGTAACGCCAAATCTGCACGATCATCTGGAACAAACAGATGATCATGATAATAGGCCGATACGGGATTGACGCTAATTCCCGCACCGCCCAATGCCTCAGTGATCGCCGCCATGAACCCCACAGCATCAAGGGCAGAGTGGATCGACAGCGTCAAACATCGGCATGGATAAATATAGGGAATGTGGTGCGCGTCTGCGGTTGATTTTGGGATAATCAGGGTAACGCCTTCGGCTTCTTTGAACATGCCGATAGACTGAGGAATATAAAGCATGGCTTTGCTTTCGGGCAGGGTGCTGAACACATAGACATCATGCCCCAGATGAGGGGTCATGTTTTTCAGCAGAAGCGAGAGGTTTGTGTGTCCAGTCACTCTCAAACGCCTAGGCCGCTTGCGGCCGCGACAGGGCCACTCCTGCTTTTCCCATCGCTTGATCCAGTTGCTGACGCGCTGAGACCGAAGCTGGCACCAAGGGCAGACGGACTTCATCTGTGCCAAAGCCTAAACGCGACGCTGCATATTTCACTGGCGCTGGAGAGGTTTCACAAAACAAGGCACGGTGAAGACAGGAGAGTTGATCCCGGATACGGGACATCGTCGTCAGATCCCCCTTTTGCCAAGCGGAATGCATATCCGCACACAGCCGGGGCACAATATTCGAGGTCACGGAAATACAGCCATGTCCCCCCTGTGCCAGAAAAGCGGTGGCGGTGGCATCTTCACCGGATAGCTGACAGAAATCATTGCCAAGACGCTCACGTATGACCAACGGCCGCGCGAGATCAGCCGTGGCGTCTTTAACCCCCACAATATTTTTTATCTCGGCCAAGCGGCACATCGTGTCAACCGACATATCCACCACAGAACGCCCGGGGATATTATAGATGATAATGGGTATGTTCACCGATTCAGCCAGAGTTTTAAAATGTGCCAGCAAGCCATCCTGCGTCGGTTTATTATAATAGGGGGTCACGACTAATGCCGCGTCTGCCCCGGCTGATTTGGCTTGTTGGGTAAAATCTAATGCTTCGGCTGTGCTGTTAGATCCGGTGCCGGCAATCACAGGGATGCGGCGAGCAACGATCTGTACGCATCTTTCCACGATTTTTTTATGTTCATCATGGCTGAGGGTTGGGGACTCTCCGGTTGTGCCGCACGGGACAACACCGCTGGATCCTTCGGCGACTTGCCATTCTACAAACTGGTCAAAGGCCTTCCAGTCAATGTCGCCATTTTTAAACGGGGTGATCAAGGCCGTGATGGAACCTGTAAACATGGGACACTCCTGTTGCGATAGGTGTTTCTGTTTGTGGAAAACGCCAAAATATATCGGATTTATAGTGATATTATCCAAAGAAACATGACAATAGCAAGTCATGATCAAACATATCTTTGTTTTTCTGGTGATGGGGTTTTGGCTGAGCGGATGTCCTGTTCTGGCGGGGCAGAATTTTAATTCATCATCTTCTGCGCCTGCGAAGGCGTCGGTGACCCCGGTATCCGGCGGCGGGATTGTGACCGCCCTTAAGCTTGCTGAAAAAGGCCAATGGTCCGAGGCGCGCCGCATTGCCCGGAATCTCCCCGAAGCAGAACGCTATACTTTTCGCTGGAAAGAATATCGGGACGGCGCACCCGGTATTGATTTCCAAGATATTTCCGCTTTTATCCGCGCGCGAAATGATTGGCCGTTGATGGATATTATTCGTCTTGAAGCCGAAAAGGTGATCCCGCAAAACCTTCCGGCGCAACAGATTGTTGATTGGTTTAGTGCGAATAGCCCGCAGACCGCCAAAGGCATGCGGCTTTATGTTCAGGCACTCACGAAATCAGGGCAGGGGTCTGATTTGGAAAAACTTCTGAATAGCTGGTGGGAGGATGCCGATCTCACCCGGGATCAACAACGTCAGTTTTATGCTGATTATGGTCGTTACCTCGACAAAGCCAGTCATAAAAAGCGTCTCGATACTTTGCTGGATCGGGGGGATTATTCCCAAGCCTATGGCATCGCCGATGTGCTGGGGGCTGGCTATACTGCCCTGACACAAGCCCGCGTGGCCTTGGCGAATGGCGAGGGCAATGTGAATGGATATTTGAATAATGTACCGCCGCAGTTGCAGAATGATGAAGGTCTTTTATATGAGCGGCTTCGGTGGCGTCGTCGTAACGATATGGATTCTGGTGCGATTGAAATTCTGTCCCAAGAACCGCCCTATGGTGCGAAACATGACCCGGCCGGCTGGTGGCAGGAACGCCAGATTATCGCGCGCCGTCTGCTGGAGAAAAAGAATTATAAACAGGCTTACCAGATTGCCCGAAATCACCGGCAAAAAGAAGGTCTGCCCTTCGCCGAGGCGGAATGGCTCTCGGGCTGGCTGGCATTGGAACGCTTAAACAAATCCTGGGAAGCGTTTGAACATTTTGAGCGTATGTACCATAAAGTGGAAACCCCAATCAGTCGCGCCCGAGGGGCTTATTGGGCAGGCCGTGCGAGCGAGAGACTGGGGCATCGTGAGATCGCTGAAAAATGGTATCGCGCCGGCGCACAGGAAACAGGAACATTTTATGGACAGATGGCAGCTGCCGCGCTGGGGCTTGAACCTTCGCTTCCCCGGTCTTTTTCTCAATCTTCCCAGACGTCTCTGACCTCGATGTCCGGTCTGGTGCAAAGTGCGAAATGGTTTGATCAAGCGGGGATCAGGTCTGATACGTCGGCTTTTCTGTATCGCATGGGCAAGTTATCTGAAACGCCGGAGCAGTTTTCCGCCGCGGCTGATCTGGCTGAAAAGATGGGCTTTCGCCATGTCGCCATTAAAATTGCGCAAGACGCGCAGGCCAATCATGGTGTTCTGCTCCAAGAGAGTGCTTATCCTTCGCTTACCCAATATCTGGGCGGGGTCAAGGATGTGGAATGGGCGTTGATTCATGCGCTGATCCGGCAGGAATCACGGTTTGATCATCAGGCTGTCTCTAGTGCTGGCGCGCGGGGATTAATGCAAGTCATGCCGGCCACGGCCAAACAGGTCGCGGGTAAGATGGGCATTTCCCACCAGACAGATTGGTTAATTGCCCGGCCGGATCACAATATCAAATTGGGATCACGGTATATCGCGCAGATGTTGGATCGGTACGGGAATAATTATGCGATGGCACTGGCCGCGTATAATGCGGGGCCGGGGCGCGTGGATAAATGGATCAACATATACGGCGATCCGCGTAAGGGGCAAATTGATCTGATTGACTGGATTGAATCCATCCCCTTCACTGAAACCCGGAATTACGTTCAGCGCGTCATGGAAGGTGCCTATGTGTATCGGTTGCTTCTTCAAGGTAAGCAACGGGAATGCACGATACCGCTTCATGTGGCAGAAATAAAAAAAGAGCAGAGCGTTCCTAAAAAGAATTAGCATTTTGCAAATATTTTTATTCTGCAAAGGCATGTGGGGGACAAACATACGGCTATCCCTTTGAAATAACATACAACAGGCGGGTGCTTCATCTGGTATAAAAGTTGCGAAGGTAAGGGACAACAGCCGGAGTATGCGCATGTCCCGAGTTTTACTGCTTGATCCCCACAGTTTATTTACGACAGCTATTCAATATTATCTGATGCATATGATGAAACATGTCACGGTGGATATCGCGTCTTCGTGGCCGGATATTCCTCCTGACGCAACGTATGATCTTGTTATTTTTTCAGAGGAGATGGCCGATCACGAAGGGCTAACTGTGTTATCCCTGATCAAGAGCCGTTTTCCGGATGCGCGGCGAGTTCCTTGTTTTGGCGTGTATCAAAAAACCGATATGATATTTTGTCAAACGCATCAATGCGCCGGGTATGTGACTAAAACCATGTCGGGGCGGCTGTTTCGTCAAGGCATCATGGCCTTGTTGTCGGGACAGAATTTTTATCCGGTGATAGAGACAGTATCGGCAACCGATACATATGACAGGCCATCACCTGAATTAACGGCGCGGGAGCACGAGGTACTTCGTTATCTGGGGCGCGGGCTGTCGAACAAGGAGATCGCGCATCGCCTCGGGGTTCAGGTGGTCACCGTTAAGCTTCATATTCGGGGGATCTGCCGTAAGATGGGGGTTTCAAATCGCACCCAAGCCGCGTTAAAGGGTAAGGCATGGCGTTTGATATAGGATATTTAATGTTTTCTGATGCCGGGCGGGTGCGATATCATATCATTCATATGTTCTATATTGATTATGATGGCGAGTGGTATCATGAGGGAGAGGTTATACGCCGCCACGCCCTCAAGAAATTATTTTCAGATAAGGGTCTGTCCATCGATCATGAGGGGCGATACTACCTCGGCTCCCCTGAGGCGCGATACCCCGTTCACGTCGAGGATGTCCCCTATGTCGTGGTTGATTTTGACATGGATGCGCCGGGAACACCTGCCCAGAAAATAACGATGGTCACCAATATGGACGATAAAATTATTTTGACCCCCGAACGAATGCTTTTTTTAAGGCCTGAAACACGCCGTCAACAGAAAGTCCCCTATGTTGATGTGCGGCGCGGATTAAAGGCACGATTAAACCGGTCTGTGTGGATGAATATGGTCAATATTGCCTTGGATCAGGCGCAGGATGTCGTATCAGATATGCTGATGATTTATAGCGGAGGTTGCCCCCATCCCTTGGGGGAAAGCTAAAACCCATGAAACATGTCCTGATGACATCCTTGCCCCCGGAACTGACTGATCCTAACACACACCGTATTATGAATCTGTTAGGCGGGAATAGGCCTGAGCCCGAAACAATGTTTGTTGGCGGCGTTGTCCGCAACATGATTTTGGGGATACCCATAGGCGATGTAGATATGGCCACGCGGCTTACCCCGGATGACGTGATGTCACGCCTGACCCAAGATAACATCACCGTTATCCCCACCGGTCTTGATCATGGCACGGTGACAGCCGTGATCAACAAGCGTCCCTATGAAATCACCACGTTAAGGCGGGATGTGGCAACCGATGGGCGGCGGGCGGACGTGGCCTTTACGGAGAGTTGGGATCAGGATTCCGCCCGGCGCGATTTTACGATGAATGCGCTTTATGCGGACATGCAAGGCCGCGTGTATGACCCGACAGGTCAAGGCATCTCGGATATCCGGGATCGCCGTGTTCGGTTTGTGGGGTCTGCGCATGCCCGTGTGGCCGAAGATTATTTGCGCATTTTACGTTTTTTCCGGTTTCATCTTTTTTATGGATGGGGGGAGCCGGACACAGAGGCACTTCAGGCCTGCCGCGAGGGTGCCAAAAACGTGATGTCCTTGTCTCGGGAACGTATCACGCAGGAATTCAAGAAAATACTGGCGCACATGCAACCATTAACGGTTTTGTCCCAGATGTTTGATCTGGGGGTGTTATCAGATCTCCCGGATCATGGGTATGACCCGCAAATCATGTCTCTTTATCACGGCGACGACGTGATCTTGCGTCTTTTTATGTTAGGGGGCATGAAAGATAGAGATATGTCCCGCTGGTTGATTTTGTCCGGGGCGGACAAGAAATCTCTCACGTTTCTGGCGCGTGCCCATGACTTCGTTAGGTCACGGGAGATGACAGAGGGGAGCGTTCGGGAAACAATGTATCGTTTTGGACGGGACGCCGCCCAGCGTGCCTGTCTGGCGATCCGTTTTCAGGAAGGCCAGAACGCGCTAAAGGCTTCTCTGCAGGCTCTTTTGACTGACGGGATCATCCCGGTTTTTCCCGTTCGGGGCGATGATTTGATCCGTGAGGGCATGAAACCCGGCCCCGAAATAGGTAACCGATTGAAAGAGCTGGAAGAAAAATGGATTGCGAATGGCTTCAAGCTCTAGTATTATTTACGTAATATACAATGGATTTGCCCTCTATGACTATTCATGTTCCTTTTAATCAAGCTGGTTACGAACGTGCGCCATTAACATCTGTAAAGCCAGCGCCTCGGTACCAACATATAGAGGATATTCTCACCCATGATCCTGAATGGGCGGGGCGATATCAGGTGCCACAATTCATCCATGATCTGATAAAGCGTATTCAACAATCTATACCCGTGCAGAGTGCCTTTTTATTCGGCGGTGCGATTGCTGACGCATTATCTGCGCGAACGCCTAAGGACTATGATTTATATATCTGTTCGCCTGAAGCGGTTAAATCTTATCAGACTGCGTTGGATGAGGGGGGATATGAAGAAGAGGGCACCCCGTTAGAGAGGTCATTGGGGTATAATTTTCCGACGTCTATTGATGGCGATGTTTCTGTGACACAAAAAACATCTGATGTTTTTGGAAACTATATTGAATTTACGTCAGGTTATTATGGCTCCGGCGGCCGGCATACGATCGACTTAAAAATCGGTTCTTTTCCAGTTGATCCTGCAAATTTTTTATCTTGTATACCTACACCCATTTCTTGCGTTGCAGTAGACCTTATGCCCGGTGGCACGTGTTATTCTCACAAAGATTTCCTATCTGATTTATCTCAAGGGATCATGCGTTTATCGCGTACCCCAAGGCCCGATGATTTGGAGAAATCCCGCAGAAAGGGGTTAAGGATTATAGCCCCTTAGACAATTCCGCCTTGCTACGGCCATTTGACCTCGGGGGGTAGTGACATCAGGATGGCCTCAGTATTGCCCCCGGATTTAAGCCCGAACTGCGTCCCCCGGTCATATAAAAGATTATATTCCACATATCGCCCGCGTTTGATGAGCTGATGTTCACGTTGTTCGGCTGTCCAGCTTTTGTCCATGTGACGGCGGACGATCTTAGGATAGATGTCTAAGAAAGTCTTGCCCACATCTTGGGTAAAGGCGAAGTCTGTCTCCCACGACCCCGTGTCATGATAATCATAAAAAATACCGCCAATACCGCGTGGTTCCTGACGATGGGGCAAGAAGAAATACTCATCACACCATTGTTTGAATTTGGGATAAAAGCCCGTGTCATATCGATCGCAGGTCTGTTTAAAGGCGAAATGAAAATCAGCCGTATCAGCTTCGTCCGGATACATGGGGGTTAAATCCGCCCCGCCGCCAAACCATCCTTTCGACGTGACAATCATGCGGGTGTTCATGTGAACGGCAGGCACCAGCGGAGAGCGCATATGTGCCACCAATGAAATGCCAGAGGCCCAAAATTGGCCGTCTTTTTCCGCACCCGGAATCTGCGCCCGAAAGGCGGGTGAAAAAATACCATGAACCGTTGAAATATTGACGCCGACTTTTTCAAATACTCTGCCCTTCATGAGCGAGACTTCGCCGCCCCCCTTTAGAACAGACCCGGATGAATTTTCTGTCTGATCCGCCCGAACCCATGGTTTGCGTTCAAATCGTCCGGCGGGCATATCCTGTGTGTTGCCACCAGTTAATGAATCCTCCAGCCCTTCAAAGGCGGTGCAAATATCATCTCGCAATGATTTAAACCACGCAGAGGCTGTTTCTTTATGTTGCTCCCACACGGCGAGGTTGGATACGCCCGGAGCAGGGTATATGGCGGCGGTCATGAGTATGTCTCCGTTGGATGTTCTAAAGGAATTCTCGTTTGTCTCAAGGCTTCCCCCATGACCATGGCACAGGCGTTGATCACATTCAAAGACCGGAGCTGACGCGCCATGGGAATGGTAACCTGGTGGGGAACGGATTGATGCACGTCCGGGGGAACGCCGGCACTTTCCCGTCCTGCCATCAGAATGTCCCCCGGCTCGAAGGCAAAATCCCAATAGGGCAGGGTGGTTTTGGTTGTCATCAGGATGATGCGCCGTGATTCAGCGTTTTTTTGAAAGTCAGGCCAAGAATCATGCCGGGTTAAAACCACGTGATCCCGGTAATCCAAGGCGGCCGTTCTGATTTTTCGTTCATCCCAGGGAAAGCCGCAGGGTTCAATGATATGCAAAGGAATGCCCAAACCCGCACTCAGCCGTATAGCAGAGCCGACATTACCGGGGATATCCGGTTGATACAGGGCAAGTGAAATCATAATCAAGGCCTTATCGCATAGGGATAATTTAAAAGAAACCCTAGAAATACCCCCTTGTTTTGGGTAGGTATAGAGTGTTATTTCATATTCGGCCATTTTCATGGCCATGTACTTTAACCCTTAAGGGACATGTTTTTAACCATGACTGCAGATAACGCCCATTCTCCCTCTGAAGACGGTAGCACCCGCCGCGATTTCCTTTATTTAACGGCGGCGGCTTTTGGCGCGGTCGGTGCCGGATCGGTGGCGTGGCCATTTATCAACCAGATGAACCCGGCCGCGGATACGCTGGCCATGTCCACCACGGAAGTGGATCTGGCGCCTATCGAAGTTGGTCAATCGATTACCGTGATGTGGCGGGGCAAACCTGTTTTTATCCGCCACCGCACGCCCGAAGAAATTGCCGAAGCCGAAGCCGTGGATGTCTCCAGCCTGCGTGATAAAGAAACAGACCAACAACGCGCCGAAAAACCGGCGTGGCTTGTCACGGTTGGGGTCTGTACCCATCTGGGATGTGTGCCGCTGGGGCAAAAGACGGGCGATGCCAAGGGGGAATATGGCGGGTGGTTCTGCCCATGCCATGGATCCCACTACGATACATCCGGCAGAATTCGCAAAGGCCCCGCCCCTAAAAATCTGGCCGTGCCGCCTTATACCTTTACCACCGATACAACCATTAAAATTGGGTAGGAGTTTTTCCCATGGCCTCAGGTTCGCGTCAAAAATTTGATAATCCGGTGATTGAATGGGTCGATAGCCGTCTGCCGATCTTTACCCTGATCAATAAAGAATATGGTGTTTTTCCGACGCCGCGCAATTTCAACTATTTCTGGAATTTTGGGGCGATTGCCATGGTCATGCTGGTGACCATGATTGTCACCGGTATTACACTGGCGATGCATTATAATACGTCCACCGCGGGGGCATTCGATTCTGTGGAACGGATTATGCGGGATGTGAATAGCGGCTGGCTTATTCGTTATCTTCATATGAATGGGGCGTCTTTCTTTTTTATTGCCGTCTATATCCATATTTTCCGCGGCATGTATTACGGGTCTTATAAAAAACCCCGCGAACTTCTGTGGATGCTGGGTGTTCTGATTTTCCTGCTGATGATGGCAACGGCGTTCATGGGGTACGTGCTTCCATGGGGGCAGATGTCTTTCTGGGGGGCGACGGTCATCACGAATCTTTTCTCGGCCATCCCACTGGTGGGGGATTCGATCGTGACGTTCCTGTGGGGTGGTTTTTCGGTTGATAACCCGACACTCACACGCTTTTTCGCCCTGCATTATCTGCTTCCGTTTGTGATTGTGGGGGTTGTCTTCCTTCACGTCTGGGCGTTGCATGTGACGGGTTCTAACAATCCGCTGGGGATTGATGTAAAAGGCCCGCAGGATACCTTACCTTTCCATCCGTATTACACCATGAAAGATACTTTCGGGATTTTGGTTTTCCTCATCGTGTATGTGGCATTTGTGTTCTTCATGCCCAACGCGCTGGGGCACCCGGACAATTACATTCCGGCCAACCCCATGGTCACACCGGCCCACATTGTGCCAGAGTGGTATTTCCTGCCGTTCTATGCCATCTTGCGCGCCATCACCTTTGATATCGGCATACCGTTCACGGACATCGTTTTCATCGAAGCCAAATTAGGCGGCGTGCTGGCGATGTTTGGGTCAATTGCCATGCTGTTTATCCTGCCGTTTTTGGATACGCATCCGATCCGGAGTGCGACGTTCCGCCCGTGGTATCGCATGGCACTGTTTGGGTTTGTCGTGGTCTTTTTGATACTCGGGGTGTGTGGCTCCAAGCCGGCCGAAGGGTTCTGGGTGCCGCTGTCTCAATTATGCACGTTGCTGTATTTTGCTTTTTTTGTGGTGGCTATTCCGTTTTTCAACAAAAAAGAACCTGTGGCTGAACTCCCGCCGAGCATTCATCAGGCCGTGCTAAAATCTCAACCCGTGGCCGCCGAATAAAGGATATCTGACATGAGAAAAAAAATACTTGCCGCGGCGTTGCTGTTTTCCATGATTGGCTTTTCTTCCGCCCATGCGGCCGGGGAGTCTATCGAATACCCGGACGTCAAATGGTCATTTGAAGGCCCTTTTGGCACATTTGACCGCGCCGCCCTTCAGCGCGGATTTCAGGTGTATAAACAGGTATGTTCGGCATGCCATGGCATGAAAAAACTCCATTACCGCAACTTATCGGCGCTGGGTTATAACGAAGATGAAATTAAAACCATTGCGGCCGAATACCAGATTACGGATGGCCCCAATGATGAAGGTGATATGTTTGACCGTCCCGGGCGTCCGTCAGACCGGTTTAAATCCCCGTACCCGAATGATAATGCCGGAAAATTTGCCAACAATGGCGCCTTGCCGCCGGATTTATCGCTGATGATCAAGGCGCGTAAAGACGGCGCAGATTATGTGCATGCGCTATTGACCGGGTATGAAACACCGCCCGAAGGTGAGGAATTATTGAACGGCCAACATTGGAACAAATATTTCGCAGGGCATAAAATTGCCATGGCCGCCCCCTTGGCCGATGGTGCGGTATCCTATGAGGATGGCACCGAAGGTACCGTGGAGCAATATTCATTGGATGTAACGCATTTCCTGGCATGGGCGGCAGAGCCTGAAATGGAAAAACGTAAACAAACAGGCATTAAGGTCATTTTGTTCTTGCTGGCCTTTGCGGGGATTATGTATGCCGTGAAACGCAAAATCTGGAGCAAGGTGCATTAACATGGCTGGATCTTCAACGTCTTCCATATCTCGGGAAAAACTACGGGAGATGTTGATCCGGTCAAAATTTTACCGGCTGGCGGCCAGTGTTTTTGCCCTTGTCGGGATTGGCTTGTTGATGGTGCTGATGTCCCAATATATCCAAGGGGATATGTTCTCCGCACTCAAAGACCCTTTTATCCTGCTTATTTTGGTCATTCCTTTTATGCCGGCAGTCGTTTTGTCGTGGCTGGCCACCAAGGCGGAAAAGAAATTCAACGACGCGCTTGAATCCCTCGAGAAGTCGTCCTAAATTTGACGTATGAACGATTCACAGGATGATGTCCTGACCTTCTGGTTTGAAGAAACTCAGCCCGCGCAATGGTTTCAGGTCAATCCCGATTTTGATCAAGCGGTGCGTGATCGTTTTTCAGACACGTATGACAAGGGACAACGCGGTATTCTGGATGATTGGCGACGGGATGCGGATGGGTGTCTGGCGCTCTGTCTGGTGTTAGATCAATTTCCCCGGAATATGTTTCGCGGTACATCCCAGGCATTTGCCACGGATGCCAAGGCACTGGTGGTATCAAAATATGCCGTGGCCAAGGGGTTTGATCAGGTATTGCCGCCCTTGAAACGCCGTTTTCTTTATTTACCCTATGAGCATAGTGAGCATTTGGGCGATCAGCGAAAATGTGTCGAACTATTCGAAAAGATGAAAAAAGATGATCCGCTGGGGCATGAATATGCGCTCAAGCACCTCAAGGTGATTGAACTTTATGGCCGCTTTCCCCACCGTAACAAAATTTTAGGCCGGATGAATACCCCGGAAGAAGAGACCTATCTTGCGCAGGCGGGCGCAGGCTTTTAGAATCATATGAATTTTAAGGAGTCTCTGAACTGATGACACCCACCATAGTGCTCATACATATTATTGCTGGCGTATGCCTTTTGTTGTGGGGGGTCAAGCTCCTTCGCTCTGGTGTGACCAAGGGGTTTGGGGCTTTGTTGCGCCGCGTGCTCTCCGCGAGTACCAGTAATAGATACAAATCTTTCTTATCCGGACTCGTGATTACGACGTTTCTGCAAAGCTCTATGGCGACCACGTTGATTGTGTCGTCTTTTGCGGGGCAGGGGATGATTACGGCGGGGATGGGCATTGCGGTTGTCTTAGGGGCAGATGTCGGGACGACGCTCGTGGCACAGGCACTCTCACTCAATATGGGGCTTCTTTCGCCTATTCTTATGATTGTCGGCTATGTTCTGTATTCCTTTGAATCAAATGGGAAGTTAAAAAACCTTGGCCGAATTGCCGTTGGGCTATCCCTCATGATCATGGCACTCGCCTTGATCCGTGAAGGGGCAGAGCCTCTGAAAGACTCCGAAACATTGCCGCTTATTTTGGCACCTTTGGAAAGCGATCCGTTCTTTGCGGTACTTGTCGCGGCGTTGCTCACGTGGATTGCCCACTCATCTCTGGCGATCGTGTTATTGTTGATGTCGCTGGTGGCCGGCGGTGCCTTGCCCATGATGCTGGGGCTTTATATGGTATTGGGCGCTAATGTGGGGGGGACGATTGCTCCCTTAATCGCGACACTCCGCGATAACCCCAACGCGCTTCGTATTCCGCTGGGGAATATGTTGATACGGGTGATTGGCGTGTGCGCGGCTATTCCCTTTTTACATTATATACATCCGCTTTTGTTCGAAATTGACCCCACCCCGGAACGGGAAATTGTCAACTTCCACTTGGCTTTTAATTTGGCGTTGGCCATCGTATTCCTGCCCTTTGTCAATATCATCAGTGAATTGTTAAAACGGGCATTGCCGGATCGGCTTCAGCCCGAAGAGCCCGGAAAATCAAAATATCTGAATGACAAGGATCTGGACACGCCTTCTGTGGCTTTGTCATCGGCGATGCGGGAAACCTTACGCATGGCCGACCTGATGGAAAAGATGCTTCAGGATACCATGACGGTTTTCAAGACCAATGACGAACGTCTGCTGGATAAAATCAAGGAAGAAGATAATACGCTGGATCAAATTTATGGCCAGATTAAAAACTATATGGCGCGGCTGACCCAAGGGTCCATGGATAAAAAAGAGGCGGCACGTTATTTCCAGATTTTAATGTTCTCCACCAATTTGGAACATGCCGGGGATGTCATTGATAAAAACCTGATGCCGCTCGCGCAGAAGAAAATTAAAAACCAGTTTAGTTTCTCGCCGGAAGGATTAAAAGAAATTGAGCATATGCACGGCTTGATTGTCGAAAGCGTGAGGCTGGCGCAATCTGTTTTTGTCTCACAGGATGTGAATATGGCGCGTAAAATGCTGGAGGACAAAGATATCATCCGCAAAGCCGAAACAGACGGTATGTCCACGCATATTGAGCGTCTTCGCGGCGGGGTGCCGGAGACAATTGCAACCAGCTCACTTCATTTAGACATCATTCGTGATTATCGCCGCATTAACACCTATATGTGCACCGTGGCGTATCCGATCCTTGAGGAAAAAGGACAAATCAACCCAAGCCGCCTAAGACCGCAAGAAATAAAAATGACCTTGGATGATGAGGTGAAATTATGAGTACCCTCTATCAGGAAATTTTATCGGCTAATGGTTTAAATGGGCTTAAAACAGGTGGTCTGGTTGTCCGCACACCCATAGATGGGACGGTTTTGGCTAAACTCTCCACCCAAACCCCGGCACAGGTTGTGTCGGCGGTTAAAAAATCCCAGTCTGCTTTTTTATCATGGCGCACGGTACCCGCACCTGTGCGCGGGGAATTGATACGTTTATGGGGCGAAGAATTACGCCGGGAAAAAGAAAATCTGGGTAAACTCATTACGCTTGAATGCGGAAAAATCCTCTCTGAGGGGCGCGGCGAAGTTCAGGAAATGATTGATATCTGCGATTTTGCCGTGGGATTGTCCCGCCAGCTATATGGTCTGACGATTGCGTCGGAACGTCCCGGTCATCATATGCGTGAAACATGGCAACCTCTAGGGACAATCGGCGTGATCACGGCCTTTAATTTTCCGGCCGCCGTGTGGGCGTGGAATACGGCTCTTGCCATTATTTGTGGAAACCCGGTCATTTGGAAACCTTCGGAAAAAACGCCCCTGACAGCAATATCCTGCGCGCGTATTTTTGATCGTTCCATTAAACGGTTTCGTGAAAATGGACAGGCGGTTCCTGAACATCTCTCTCAGGTGATCATCGGCGGCGCAGAGGCAGGGCAGGTGTTGGTGGATCATCCCCATGTTCCCCTAATCAGTGCCACGGGGAGCACCCGTATGGGGCGTATCGTGGGGGAACGTGTGGCCAGACGTTTGGGTAAATCGCTTTTGGAATTGGGCGGCAATAACGCCATGGTGGTCACGCCCACGGCGGATTTGGATATGGCGGTTCGTGCTATTTTATTCGGCGCGGTGGGTACGGCAGGACAACGTTGTACAACCTTGCGCCGGTTGATTGTGCATCGTTCAATCAAAACAAAACTTCTATCTGCGTTGAAAAAAGCCTATGGATCTATCCGCGTGGGCTCCGCGGCGCAGACTTCCTTGTGCATTTCCTGGCATGGGCGGCAGAGCCTGAAATGGAAAAACGTAAACAAACAGGCATTAAGGTCATTTTGTTCTTGCTGGCCTTTGCGGGGATTATGTATGCCGTGAAACGCAAAATCTGGAGCAAGGTGCATTAACATGGCTGGATCTTCAACGTCTTCCATATCTCGGGAAAAACTACGGGAGATGTTGATCCGGTCAAAATTTTACCGGCTGGCGGCCAGTGTTTTTGCCCTTGTCGGGATTGGCTTGTTGATGGTGCTGATGTCCCAATATATCCAAGGGGATATGTTCTCCGCACTCAAAGACCCTTTTATCCTGCTTATTTTGGTCATTCCTTTTATGCCGGCAGTCGTTTTGTCGTGGCTGGCCACCAAGGCGGAAAAGAAATTCAACGACGCGCTTGAATCCCTCGAGAAGTCGTCCTAAATTTGACGTATGAACGATTCACAGGATGATGTCCTGACCTTCTGGTTTGAAGAAACTCAGCCCGCGCAATGGTTTCAGGTCAATCCCGATTTTGATCAAGCGGTGCGTGATCGTTTTTCAGACACGTATGACAAGGGACAACGCGGTATTCTGGATGATTGGCGACGGGATGCGGATGGGTGTCTGGCGCTCTGTCTGGTGTTAGATCAATTTCCCCGGAATATGTTTCGCGGTACATCCCAGGCATTTGCCACGGATGCCAAGGCACTGGTGGTATCAAAATATGCCGTGGCCAAGGGGTTTGATCAGGTATTGCCGCCCTTGAAACGCCGTTTTCTTTATTTACCCTATGAGCATAGTGAGCATTTGGGCGATCAGCGAAAATGTGTCGAACTATTCGAAAAGATGAAAAAAGATGATCCGCTGGGGCATGAATATGCGCTCAAGCACCTCAAGGTGATTGAACTTTATGGCCGCTTTCCCCACCGTAACAAAATTTTAGGCCGGATGAATACCCCGGAAGAAGAGACCTATCTTGCGCAGGCGGGCGCAGGCTTTTAGAATCATATGAATTTTAAGGAGTCTCTGAACTGATGACACCCACCATAGTGCTCATACATATTATTGCTGGCGTATGCCTTTTGTTGTGGGGGGTCAAGCTCCTTCGCTCTGGTGTGACCAAGGGGTTTGGGGCTTTGTTGCGCCGCGTGCTCTCCGCGAGTACCAGTAATAGATACAAATCTTTCTTATCCGGACTCGTGATTACGACGTTTCTGCAAAGCTCTATGGCGACCACGTTGATTGTGTCGTCTTTTGCGGGGCAGGGGATGATTACGGCGGGGATGGGCATTGCGGTTGTCTTAGGGGCAGATGTCGGGACGACGCTCGTGGCACAGGCACTCTCACTCAATATGGGGCTTCTTTCGCCTATTCTTATGATTGTCGGCTATGTTCTGTATTCCTTTGAATCAAATGGGAAGTTAAAAAACCTTGGCCGAATTGCCGTTGGGCTATCCCTCATGATCATGGCACTCGCCTTGATCCGTGAAGGGGCAGAGCCTCTGAAAGACTCCGAAACATTGCCGCTTATTTTGGCACCTTTGGAAAGCGATCCGTTCTTTGCGGTACTTGTCGCGGCGTTGCTCACGTGGATTGCCCACTCATCTCTGGCGATCGTGTTATTGTTGATGTCGCTGGTGGCCGGCGGTGCCTTGCCCATGATGCTGGGGCTTTATATGGTATTGGGCGCTAATGTGGGGGGGACGATTGCTCCCTTAATCGCGACACTCCGCGATAACCCCAACGCGCTTCGTATTCCGCTGGGGAATATGTTGATACGGGTGATTGGCGTGTGCGCGGCTATTCCCTTTTTACATTATATACATCCGCTTTTGTTCGAAATTGACCCCACCCCGGAACGGGAAATTGTCAACTTCCACTTGGCTTTTAATTTGGCGTTGGCCATCGTATTCCTGCCCTTTGTCAATATCATCAGTGAATTGTTAAAACGGGCATTGCCGGATCGGCTTCAGCCCGAAGAGCCCGGAAAATCAAAATATCTGAATGACAAGGATCTGGACACGCCTTCTGTGGCTTTGTCATCGGCGATGCGGGAAACCTTACGCATGGCCGACCTGATGGAAAAGATGCTTCAGGATACCATGACGGTTTTCAAGACCAATGACGAACGTCTGCTGGATAAAATCAAGGAAGAAGATAATACGCTGGATCAAATTTATGGCCAGATTAAAAACTATATGGCGCGGCTGACCCAAGGGTCCATGGATAAAAAAGAGGCGGCACGTTATTTCCAGATTTTAATGTTCTCCACCAATTTGGAACATGCCGGGGATGTCATTGATAAAAACCTGATGCCGCTCGCGCAGAAGAAAATTAAAAACCAGTTTAGTTTCTCGCCGGAAGGATTAAAAGAAATTGAGCATATGCACGGCTTGATTGTCGAAAGCGTGAGGCTGGCGCAATCTGTTTTTGTCTCACAGGATGTGAATATGGCGCGTAAAATGCTGGAGGACAAAGATATCATCCGCAAAGCCGAAACAGACGGTATGTCCACGCATATTGAGCGTCTTCGCGGCGGGGTGCCGGAGACAATTGCAACCAGCTCACTTCATTTAGACATCATTCGTGATTATCGCCGCATTAACACCTATATGTGCACCGTGGCGTATCCGATCCTTGAGGAAAAAGGACAAATCAACCCAAGCCGCCTAAGACCGCAAGAAATAAAAATGACCTTGGATGATGAGGTGAAATTATGAGTACCCTCTATCAGGAAATTTTATCGGCTAATGGTTTAAATGGGCTTAAAACAGGTGGTCTGGTTGTCCGCACACCCATAGATGGGACGGTTTTGGCTAAACTCTCCACCCAAACCCCGGCACAGGTTGTGTCGGCGGTTAAAAAATCCCAGTCTGCTTTTTTATCATGGCGCACGGTACCCGCACCTGTGCGCGGGGAATTGATACGTTTATGGGGCGAAGAATTACGCCGGGAAAAAGAAAATCTGGGTAAACTCATTACGCTTGAATGCGGAAAAATCCTCTCTGAGGGGCGCGGCGAAGTTCAGGAAATGATTGATATCTGCGATTTTGCCGTGGGATTGTCCCGCCAGCTATATGGTCTGACGATTGCGTCGGAACGTCCCGGTCATCATATGCGTGAAACATGGCAACCTCTAGGGACAATCGGCGTGATCACGGCCTTTAATTTTCCGGCCGCCGTGTGGGCGTGGAATACGGCTCTTGCCATTATTTGTGGAAACCCGGTCATTTGGAAACCTTCGGAAAAAACGCCCCTGACAGCAATATCCTGCGCGCGTATTTTTGATCGTTCCATTAAACGGTTTCGTGAAAATGGACAGGCGGTTCCTGAACATCTCTCTCAGGTGATCATCGGCGGCGCAGAGGCAGGGCAGGTGTTGGTGGATCATCCCCATGTTCCCCTAATCAGTGCCACGGGGAGCACCCGTATGGGGCGTATCGTGGGGGAACGTGTGGCCAGACGTTTGGGTAAATCGCTTTTGGAATTGGGCGGCAATAACGCCATGGTGGTCACGCCCACGGCGGATTTGGATATGGCGGTTCGTGCTATTTTATTCGGCGCGGTGGGTACGGCAGGACAACGTTGTACAACCTTGCGCCGGTTGATTGTGCATCGTTCAATCAAAACAAAACTTCTATCTGCGTTGAAAAAAGCCTATGGATCTATCCGCGTGGGCTCCCCCTTAAACCCGCAAACACTGGTAGGTCCGTTGATTGACGCGGCATCTGCCAAGGCCATGCAGGGGGCATTAAAAAAAGCCGTTCAGTCAGGCGGGAAAATTTTATCCGGCGGTGATCCCGTCATCGTCAAAGGATGTGAGAAGGGAGCGTATGTTCGACCTGCCTTGGTGGAGATGCCGCATCAGGCCGATATTGTTCGCCATGAAACCTTTGCGCCCATTTTATATGTCATGACGTATGATACGCTGGATCAGGCGATTGAGATTCAAAATGATGTTCCGCAAGGCTTGTCTTCCTGTATTTTTACGCGTGACGTCAGAGAATCAGAGTTTTTCTTATCTTCCGCCGGAAGCGATTGCGGCATTGCGAATGTGAATATTGGTCCCAGTGGTGCCGAAATTGGCGGTGCGTTTGGCGGCGAAAAAGAAACCGGTGGCGGCCGGGAAAGTGGGTCTGATTCCTGGAAGGTCTATATGCGCCGCCAGACACAGACGGTGAATTATTCATCGGCGTTGCCGTTGGCGCAGGGCGTTGTGTTCGATCTTTAGGCGTACCGATTCGCGTCCTTTTTCATCATTTTTTAAGATATTTAATGACATAATTATGATTGTGTCTTGGATTTTTCCTATATTTCAGGTCGACGGGCTTTCACCTTAACATGCTGGAAGATCGGTCAGATTCTTCATATCAGTTTTTTCTGACATAAGATCCTGATTCTCCTCCTTTGCAGGTACCCCCACCCTTGAGGTATAGTAATAGTCACTAAGCAAAAATAAACCAATATGAACGAAAGGGAATTTTCACATGAGTGATCGTCACGTTTCCTCTGCTTTGCCTGCCCGCGTTGAAGCTTTACGCGCCCGCCATTCCGCACTTTCACGAAAAATTGAAAGCGAACAAATTAGACCCTCCAGCAGTGATTGGTATCTGAAGGATCTCAAGCGGCAAAAGCTAAAAATTAAAGAAGAGCTTGAAGTGTTGAAAGACGGTACGCGCTCACATTAATAAATCTCTTTAATCCGTTAAAAAAACGACCCTTTTCAGGGTCGTTTTGCGTTGTAATCCCTGTGCAGAGCCAAAAGGCTAATTATTGCCTGACCCTGACTTGTTGTTGGATAGGAAGTTCGAGAAATCGAAGCCAGCAAATAATTTTTTATTATCATCCGCCTGTTCCTGAGGTTGGTTCTGAGCTTCCAGTTCTTTCTGACGTTGTGCCTTGACGGTCTCTGGATCCTTGCCTTGGGCTTTTAGTCCTTTGATGGACGAAGCCTCAAGTTCCTTATAGCTACACAAACCCAGCTCGGCCGGGTTGCGGGGGCGTAAATTGGCAGAATTGGGATGACTCCGGTCCCGTACGGCGGCAATCGTGGGTTTGGTTGTACCAACCAATTTGACGATCTGGGCATCCGAAATTTCGGGATGATGCTTGATGATCCACGCAATGGCGTCTGGTTTATCACTTCGTTTGGATACGGGGGTATATTTAGGGCCTTTGGCGCGGGTCTTGATGATCGGCATGTCACGTGATGCACGTTTCATGACCATGCGGTAATCTGGGTCGGCATTGGCTTTTTGCAGTTCTTCTGCTTCGATTTCATGGTGCATGACCGGATCACGTCCCACCAATCCACGGCTGACATCTTCATCGGCCAAGGCTTGAACTTCAATCGCATGAAGGCCTGTAAAATCGGCGATCTGGCCAAATGTCAGGCCGGTATTATCAATCAACCATACGGCTGTGGCTTTGGGCATCAGCAGTTTGGGGGCATCCATGGGTTTGCTCATCGGCAATAACTCCTGTTATATTTTTTCAATCACCCCAATCAGACATAGATCTTCGGGGTCGATCCGTTCCCTAACCGGATCAACTGTTTCGACGATATTCATGTCGGGGGAATGACATGAAATATACCCATTTCCATCGTGATTGCAAGCTTTTCAAGACAAAACCATGCGATTTTGATAGAATTTGTCCCATGTTCGACGAAGATCTTGACCCTAAAAAGAAAAAACAAGCTTTAAAAAATCTGGAGCCGATGTCTCTAGATGAGCTCACGGCCTATATCCAGTCCATGGAAGCCGAAATGGTACGCGTCAAAGCGGAAATTGAACGAAAAAAAGCATATTTGAACGCCGCCGCCACTTTTTTTAAATCCTGATTGGATGTGTTTTGACAGGTTGATTGCCGGCTTGCAGTCATCAGGTGAACGGCGTATGCTTTGGCCTTATTTCACCTTTTTGAAAACTGATTGAAGGATTGTCCCGATGGATGAGATTGAACAAAGATTACGCACATCATCCGAAACCTGCATCAAGAATTATGAGGCATGGCGCAAGGATCAGAAAAATATCCCGGCGCGCGAAATGCTTCAGGAAGCTGTCCATGAATTGCGTAAGGTTGCGTCCCGCCTTGAAATTGAAATGGCCGTGAGCGAACGTGACCAGATGTCGGATCGTCCTCTGTTGATCCCGCCGCACAGATCGTCTCAACGTCCTCGCCGTCCCGAAGGGGCAGGAGATGATATGCCGGGTGATGATGCGGGTAATCATGGCGGGGGAAATGCCTCTCACGGGGGTGGGGCACCGCAAGGCGGGGGACAAAACCGTCCGCCGTTTAGCCGGAACAATAATAATGCCGGACGCGGGCGTCGCCCGATGCCCAGTGGCGGGGGAAACCGCACGCCTCAAGGCGAATAAGATCAGCCGGGAGTTGATTCCTTAAAACGTATCTTTTTGCGCGCGGAGCTTGGCAAACTCTGCGGCGTCTTTAACGCGTAAAAAAACATTGGTCTCTTTTTCCAGACCCATCGTTGTGGGAAGTGTCGGGAGACCGAGAGCCCTTAAATCACGAACCGTTTCCAAACGCCGCTTTAATGCCGCGTTGTCTGGTTCAATCATAAGACCAAATTTACCATTGGATTGTGTATATTCATGGCCGCAATATATCTGTGTGCCGTCAGCCAGTTGTTTGAGCGTCAAAAGCGATTGCCACATTTGTTCTGGCGTTCCCTCTAAAATTCGGCCACATCCCATGGAAAATAACGTATCGCCGCAAAAAAGAATATGGTTTTTGGCATCATGAAAACAGATATGCCCCCGTGTATGGCCCGGTGTTTCTATCACGTGAATCACATCATCCCCGAATTGAATCTGATCGCCATTTCGTACACCTACATCTATGTTCGGAATTCGGTTTCTTTCGGATTCCGGGGCAAACAGGCGCGCCCCGTATCGTGATTTTAATTCGGCATTGCCGCCGATATGGTCAGTATGATGATGCGTATTAAAAATATGTGTAGGTGTTAATTTCAGGAACTCAAGTTGCTTGATGACCGGCAAGGCCTCACCCGGATCAATGACCGCACATTGCGTGCCAGAAACAAATATATAGGCATAGTTATCATCAAGAATGGGAATGATATGCACAGCGTGTGTCATGGGAGGGCTTTTTCCCCCGTACCAATTTCATGAGTATCCAAGGCATCGGCGAGACGTTTTTCTGCGCTTCCGGGGCGAAGGGGTTTTTGCTGGCTGTCATGCGCCTGCCAGCCGCAGGCGTAAAGAATATCAAATGTCGCGGGTATTCGGCCATCATCTTGGGCATATTGGGTACGATAAATCTGCTCGGCGTTTTGCCAAACGGTCCGCGACAACCTAGGGCGTGCTGAGGGCGAGAAGGGGTTCCCTTCCCCCATGCCCCGCAGATCATGAATCAGTTTTAAAGGATTAGAATACGTCACCGTGATTTTGTCATGATCCACCACAGGCAAGGTAAATTGAGCCCGCTGCATAAGGGCCGACATATCCTGAAGGGAGATCAGGGGCGCAAGTCGGCGCGCCAAACCGCCCCCTTGTTCCATATCTGCACCCGCGAGCGCGGTACGAAGCTCCCATAATGTTTCCCCGCCCATCAGGCCGGCGATAAAAAAACCATCCGGTTTTAAACTTTGCCGAAGTTGCCAGAGCGCCCCCGGCACATCATTCAGAATATGTATCGATAGCGGGCATAAGATCAGATCAAATTGTTGTGCCCTAAAGGGCAGTTGATCTGGCGTGCCGATTACCGTGGATTGGGGGGATATATCCAGCACTGTCACAGGCTTGTTATAGAAAGATTCAATGTGTTGTGCGAGGGGGGGCATGCCCACCATCAGGATATGTTCAAAAGACCGTTTGACCATATTAAGACGCCCCAGCATTTCATGAAGCACACGGCGATGCAGAAAATCATACTGGGAAAAATGGTGCGCCGCCCGGATTTTATTCTGCCGCAGAGCGGTGAGAGAAAAAAGCGATGTCATTATCGGCCGGGCGGGCTGTTTTCGAAGGGACGATAAAATGTGTCAACTTCTGAGGCCTTTAGAGCAATAGGTTGACTGAGCGCTTGTACGCGCGAGTGACTGAAATCAGACCGAGGGCTATGTTCACTGTTGAGTCCGAGCCCCGAGCGATAGGCAAGCGCAACAACCCGCATAAAGCTGTAATAATTATCGAGATATAAAAGCTCGTTCAAATGATACAGGGGGCAGTATTTCGTGGGCCCGTGTGTGCGTCCTATTTTCCGCCAACCGGTTGATCCCGCCGTACTGACGGCAAAGGGGTAAATTCGTCTCGGAGTGACGCCCGCATGACAGAAATAGCTTTCCCCCATTTTTGACACACAGTCGATCTGGACTTCAAATTTTTCGGCAATGTATTTGCGAGCCAGTTCCATATTGGTGATGTCCTTGGGCAACGCCAGTGACGGACAAGTTAAAATATATCCATTACCCTTATAGCGTTGTGGTACAGGTAAAAATTGTTCAATAACGCCCGCCATGACCTCGCCATTGATTTTCTTGGTCAGCGGCAGAACGACGGCCACATTCAGGCTTTCCTGCTGTGGGATAACAAAACTCATATCCTTTGAGGCAAGTCCCGTAATGCCGCCGCTTTGGGTTTGGCCTTCGTCCACAAAGACGGACTGAATGGTTTTTAATTGCCCTGCATTGCCGCGTACTTCCTTGAAGCGATGATCTTTCATCGCAAGATTACGGACAATTTCATCTAGTTTGGTTGTGTCTTCAATATGTTCTTCTTGAAGAATAAGCGGTGTTTCTGTCCAGGATTGATAGGGGATATTCATTTTTTGATACAGAGCCAGTATCTGTATTTCAAGTCGGCTGGAAGGGATTAATCCCACACCTATGGCATTTAGAATGATTTGCGCGTCTATTTCTTTTAAATGACCGCGAGTCGAAAATCCCTGCAAATCATCAATAACCGGTGGCGGTGAGTGGCTTCGGCTATTGGCATCAATGCGCAGGTACTTGGTTTCAATGCGCTCATCAATACTATCGGGAGCCGGGTAGAACCCCGGGCCGTCCTCAAGGGATGTTCCCATCTCAGGCTTAAGTCCCAAATAATCTTGAGAGAAATGAAGCAGTGACCTCATATCACCCGGCTTCATGTCATGCAGTATATGTTGTGGGACGGCCAGAGCTTCGATCATATGGCCTGACCATCTTTTCCCATCCAGATTAGGAACTCCCCGGGGTACGGCATTTGTAATGCATCGCGGGATACCTTCATGCACAAAGACATTCAACGCGCCCGTATCCGTTATCCTGTAAGGCAGGATCTCGGTCGTTTCGACGCCGCGAAAGACAACATCCAGCAGGCGTCCAGTGACATCATCGCGCATGGCCGAAATTCTAAAACTGGATTGAGATTTTTTTGAAGGCTTGCGTTCCTGAAGTACCAGAGATTGGCGTTCTGCATTTTTTGTGGCAAGGGCTATAAAACTTGTCGGCGGTGGCCCTAAAGGTGTTCCTTCTTCGGAAAGAAGTTTAAATTTTTTATCAAATCTATTTTTAATGATTTGAGGATCCCAATGTGGGGCGGTGTATAAAACACGCATGCCCAATCCATTTAAGGTACGCCGGAATTCCTGCCCTGTAAAAAAGGCGTATTCTTTCTGAAGTTCTGTTTCCCAGGAATCGCGGTTATTTTTGCGCAGGACGAATTCATGTGCCCATTTTGCCGGAAGGCGGAATAAACGTGTGCGCGGGAATCGTGCCGGTAGTTCTTCAAGATAGAAACCACGGCAGTTTTCATCGTCCCGAGGGCGTGCTTGCTCTGAATAACGTATTAACAAGTCAGATTCCGACATATCCGCAATGGTTTGGCCGCCGGGTTTATCTGGCATTTCAATCAAAACCAGATCCTCGGATTGACGGGCATGGTCACGGATCAATAACTGCCCCCCCTGACGGAGCATGTCATATTGCCGCTCCAAAAGCATATGAACCGTTTTTTCACTGCATCCTGAAGATGAATATACTTCGTATAAGGTAAAATTATTGATGATGGCATCCAAAGAGTTTTTAGGGATGAAACTATCGTGAATATCTCCACAGATGAATTGAAGATTGGGTAATGAAAACAGATCCTGCGCTTTGCGGATGGCCTTTTTATCCCGATCTATGCCGATAAATTTCATCTGGGGGTTCATGACGGCCATAGCATAGGTCAGCATGCCTTCATGACAGCCAGCATCTAAAATGCGCGAACCGTTTTCCAAGACCAGATGCGCCATGATGAACCATGCACTTCGTGCCACGGAATTCGGAATATCGACAGCCGGCGGCAGAGAAGAGGTTGCAGGCGAGGAGGAAGAAATATCCGGCGAAGGATCGTCAACAGAAGGCATATCCGCGGAGCCTGGTGCCACGCGTTCCATTTTTTCGCGAATGGTTTTCACCTTGATCATGTTCGCGTCTGATCACCCCTTATGACCGTTTTTTTGACGATGCGTCTTAATTTTTTTATGTCTTTTTATATAAGGAGAGTAAGGTCAAAAAGTAAATCTTAATCTGAATTTGTATGAGAGCTTTGCGTGATATGATTTTTTCTGAAGCCTAAACGATATAAATATTTAATATTATGAAAATAAAAGCCTTGATCGATATCGTTCTACCCCCCCGGTGCCCGTTGTCCGGGGAATGTGTGGATTCGCCCGGGATGCTCTCGCCGTCGGTGTGGAAAAAATTATCCTTCATCAGCGATCCTGTCTGTTCGGCATGTGGCGTCCCTTTCGATTTCACCATAGACACCCAAGGGATGGTATGTGCGTCCTGCCTGAAAAACCGTCCGGCCTATGACCACGCACGGTCGGCTTTGGTGTACGAAGAGACATCACGTGACCTGATTTTGGGGTTCAAGCATGGGGATCAAACACAGAATGTTCATGCCTTTATCCCTTGGTTGAAAATGGCGGGCGCACCTTTTTGGCCAGAAGCGGATGTTTTAATCCCCGTACCGCTCCATTGGACCCGCTTACTTCGGCGCAGATATAATCAATCGGCACTGATGGCTCAGGCCTTGGGGAAGGATATGAATATCCCTGTGCACCTGTCGGCACTGGCACGGCAGAGAGCTACCCCCACCCAAGGTCATCTGAAAGCCAAAGACCGTGCCCGTAATGTGCGGGCGGCCTTTATCGTTCGGCCTCAATTTCACACATATATCAAAGATAAGAACATTGTTTTAATGGATGATGTTTATACCACAGGATCAACGGTCAAAGAATGTGCGCAGGCCTTGAGAGCCGCTGGGGCAGGGCAGGTGAATGTCCTAACGCTGGCACGTGTCATTAAACGCCAAACACTTAATGTATGAGAGTAGGGCTTATAAAGCACTCTCCTGCATGAGGCGGATATGTCCGGTAAGTGGCGATAAACCTTCTTTCATCATCACCTGACGCAAGGCCGGGAAGCGCGCCAGCGTCTTTAATCCTGTGCGCCGTAATCCCCGCAGAAATTCGGTATCGTTGCTGACCATGCGGTTGAGATTGTTGACCCCCCATGTTCGGGTCTGGATATCGGTCTGGCGGCGGGATTGATACCGCGACAGCACGAATAAATCCCCGATATCTTCGCCAAGGCGCGCTGAATCCGTCAATATTTCTGCGAGCACCGCCACATCGCGTAACGATAGGTTCAATCCTTGCGCCCCAATCGGAGAAAAGGCATGGGCGGCTTCGCCGGCAAGTGCCATTCTGGGCGCCACGAGTTTTTGTGCCGTTAACGTGACTAAGGGCCATGATTGCGGATCCGTCATCAGGGTAACGCGTCCTAGTGCATCTAAACTTCTGTCTTGGATGGCGCGCTCTAGATCTTGTTTTTTTAAGCTGAGATAGGCAGAGATATCCTTGTCTTTTTCCACCCATACAATACTCGAGACATTCCCCGGCAACGGCACATAGGTGAATGGTCCCCCGGAACGATGATGTTCGGTTGAGATATTATGATGTGGGCGTGTATGGCGAATAAGACAGGTCATGGCCGTCTGGCCATAGGATTTTTTATCCAGTTCAATATGTGCGGTCTGGCGGACAATTGATTTTTTGCCGTCCGTGCCAATCACCAGCCGCGCCGTATAAACCCCGTGATCTGTCGTCAATTTAACACGGGCAGGCGACACGGCAATATCTGACACGCGGGTCTTGGGAAGATAGAATATATTCTCCAAGGTTTGGATACGCTGGATCAGTGCAGGTTTTAAGACATGGTGGGGTATATTATATCCAAAAGAAGACCTGCCGATATCTTGGGGTTTAAAGTCAATCTGAAGCGGCGAGACATGACCTGCGCTGTCATCAATGATCCGAAGTGTATCCAGCGGGCAAATCTTGTCGATGATATCCGGCCAAATGCCTGTGGCCTTGATAATATCGATTGATCCTCCCATTAACGCCACGGTTCGCCCGCTGGGGGTGGCAAAATGCTGTGGGTCTTCGGCATCCACAACACAGACCGAAAAACCAGAGTCCCCCAGAAGACAGGACAGCACTAGTCCCGCCATGCCCCCGCCGACAATGGCCACATCAAAATTGTTTTTTTGCCCCAGCTCTTTTGTTTTCATGGTGACGATCTATATGGTTTTAAGTATCTTAAAAGAAAAGGGATATCCATGCCAATCATTGAAATGTACACCACCAAAATATGCCCCTATTGCGTTCGGGCAAAGGCTTTATTTGATACCAAAGGCGTTAAAGTCACGGAAATTGATGTTTCCGATGATGAAGACTTAAGAAACAAAATGATGCAACGTGCCGGCGGACGTCGTTCCGTGCCGCAGATTTTTATTGGAGATCGCCATATTGGCGGGTGCGATGATTTATATGCTCTGAATGCCAAGGGTGAACTGGACTCATTACTCAAGGGATAATGCGATGAAAGCGGCGTGTATCCAAACCAATGCCAAAGCCTCTCTGGCTGAAAGCCGCGAAGAAGCCGAGCATTTAATTCGTTCGGCGGCGGGCAAGGGGGCGGGATTTATTCTAACCCCCGAAAATACCTGCCGTATGCGGGCAGATAGGGCTGGAAAATTTGCTGAATCCTTCGTTCAGGATGAACATCCTTGCGTTTCTTTTTATTCTGCGCTGGCTGAAGAATTATCAATCCATTTATGCATTGGGTCTTTGTCTTCTATTCGGGTAGGTCATGATAAGTTGGCCAACCGATCATTTTTGTTCTCACCGCGCGGGCAGATTGTTTCGACCTACGATAAAATTCATATGTTTGATGTGGTTCTTCCGAATGGCGATATCTACCGGGAAAGTGACACGCATCAACGCGGGACAAAGGCCGTTATCGCGAATATCGGTGAGTCCATGGTGGGTATGACGATTTGTTATGATGTCCGGTTTCCCGCCTTATATCGTGCGCTGGCCCAAAAAGGCGCGCAGATTTTAACCATACCTGCCGCCTTTACGGTGCCAACTGGGCAGGCACACTGGGAGACATTGTTGCGTGCCCGCGCTATCGAAAACGGGGCGTATGTTCTAGCACCTGCCCAATGCGGTGTGCATGATGGCGGACGCGGCACATGGGGACATTCGATGATCATATCGCCGTGGGGAGATATATTGGCGCAGGCCGAAAACCAGCCCACTTTTATTATGGTGGATTTAGATATGGATCAGGTCACCAAGGCACGTTCTGCTATTCCCTCATTGCGGCATGATCAGGAATATGCTTTTTAATAAGGCATGACAAAGAATTTCTCTAATATTTATATGGGTTCCGTCACGGGTAAACCGGATCAAAAACAGTTCCTTGAACTTAAATGGGCTAATCGGCACGGGCTCATTGCCGGGGCGACGGGGACAGGTAAAACCGTGACCCTTCAGGTGTTGGCCGAAGGTTTTTCAAACGCAGGTGTGCCTGTTTTTATGGCTGATGTGAAAGGCGATCTATCAGGCATATGCGAGCCATCTACCCTCCCTGATTTTTTGGTTAAGCGAGCTGAGGCCATCCAGTTGACGGATTACCGTCCTCAGGCATTCCCCGTCACGTTCTGGGATGTGTTTGGTAAAAAAGGTCACGCCGTTCGGACAACGATTTCTGAAATAGGCCCGCTTTTGCTCTCTCGCATGCTGGAATTAAATGATACGCAGGAAGGGGTTTTAAATATCGCCTTTCGTTATGCCGACGAACAGGGATTGGTGTTGCTGGATCTTAAGGATCTTCGGGCGCTATTGAATGCGGTACATGATCATGCCGCCGATATATCAAAAGAATATGGTCAGGTGAGTAAGCCATCTATCGCCACCATTCAACGCGCCTTGCTTCGGCTGGAAGATCAGGGGGCAGATCAATTTTTTGCCGAGCCCGCGATTGATTTGAATGATTTTATGCGCACAGACGCCGATGGAAAGGGGCATATCAATATCCTGTCGGCCGAACAATTAATGGCCTCGCCGCGACTGTATGCGACATTTTTGCTCTGGTTGCTGGCAGAGCTTTTTGAGAACCTGCCCGAAGCGGGGGATAGCGAAAAACCCAAGCTGGTTTTCTTTTTTGACGAAGCCCATTTGTTATTTGATGATGCCCCTAAGTCGCTAAGCGATAAAATTGAACAAGTTGTCCGGTTAATTCGTTCCAAAGGGGTAGGTATTTATTTTGTGACGCAAAATCCGCAAGACATACCCGACTCTGTTTTGGGACAGCTGGGAAACAGAGTACAACATGCACTGCGCGCTTTTACGCCCCAGCAACAGAAATTTATCAAAAATGCGGCTGTTACCTACCGGGCGAATCCGGATTTTGCTGTCGAAACGGCGATCACGGATTTGGCGGTGGGGGAAGCTCTGGTATCCACCCTTGAAGATAAGGGTAATCCATCGATCGTTCAGCGTATCTTGATCCGTCCGCCGGCATCCAAATTGGGCGTCGCCAGTGCGCAGGCACACCGCCTGACCATGATGTCAGATGGGATAGGGGATAAGTATGCGGCCGTTCAAGACCGGGAAAGTGCGTATGAGGTCTTAAAAGCCAAAGCCGAACAGGCCGCCAGCCAAGCCGAACAAGCGCAAACTAGTGCGAAGACATCCCCGCCTAAATCCGGACGCACCCGGGAGACCATGGGCGAAG
>CAZZGO010000002.1:0-47736 GCA_964654245.1 uncultured Pseudobdellovibrionaceae bacterium
CTTAAGGTTTTCTTTTCGCCGGATTCTTTTTCTTTGCTTTCAGTCATTCTCTCTACATTCGTACATGTCTGTCGTGTTTCAATATTGCCCCGGTATATTCCGGGGCAATAGGGTCTTGAAGATATCTAGGCGGCCTTGTCTTCGCCGGCGTTATCGGCGGCTTCAAACCAATGGGCACGCGCTTTCATGATTAATTCTTCCGCCTGTGAGGGCTTGAGGGCATTCGCGCCTAAAATATCAATCAATTCATCCGTCGCGAGGTCGGCCAGATCATCGCGAGATTTAACACCCGCTTCGCCCAGCTTAATGATCGTTTCCGGGGTCAGACCTTCAAATGTGACAAGATCATCTTTCAGACCCAGTTCTTTTTGTTTGTCTTTCAAAGCCTGTTCTTGTGCCTTGACCCAGTTTTGCGCCCGCGTGATCAATTCCATCGCGACGTCTTCGTCAAAACCTTGTATCTGAAGCATTTCATCGATCGGCGTTTCGGCCAGTTCACGAACATGCGTAAACCCTTCAGCGATCAGCAGGTGGGCAATCACTTCGTCCACGTCCAGACCGTTAATAAACATTTCAGAACGCACGGCAAATTCTTCAGCGCGTTTTTTCGATTCCGCTTCTTCGGTCATGATATCGATATCCCAGCCCGAGAGCATTGACGCCAAACGCACATTCTGCCCGCGTCTGCCGATTGCCAATGATTGCTGGTCTTCTGGTACCACGACATCCATGCGGTGATCTGATTCATTTAAAACTACCTTGCTGACAACAGCCGGTGCCAAGGCTTGAACCATGAAGGCGGCAATATCATTCGTCCAGGGAATGATATCGATTTTTTCACCCTGAAGTTCACCCACCACGGCCTGAACGCGCGATCCGCGCATCCCGACACACGCCCCTACGGGATCAATGGATCCATCGCGAGAAACAACCGCGATTTTTGCGCGGGAACCGGGATCACGGGCAACGCCCTTGATTTCGATGACGCCGTCATAAATTTCCGGGACTTCCTGCATGAACAATTTGGCCATGAATTCAGGGTGCGTCCGGGAAAGGAAAATTTGCGGCCCGCGCTGTTCTTCACGGACTTCGTAAATCAGGGCACGTACGCGGTCACCCACGTTGAAACGTTCACGCGGCAGACATTCATCCCGGCGCATTAATCCTTCGGCCTTGCCGCCGATATCGACGGTGACATTCCCGTATTCAACGCGTTTGACGACACCGTTGATGACTTCGCCGCGGCGATCTCTGAACTCCTCAAACTGACGCGCGCGCTCGGCTTCGCGCACTTTCTGCACGATGACTTGCTTGGCGGTTTGTGCCGCAATACGGCCAAAATCCAGCGGGGGTAATTCATCCACCAGATATTCACCAATTTGCGCATCTGATTTCTCACGCTGAGCTTCTTTTAAGGTCAACTGGCGCACTTCGGCCTCAGGATCCACAATCTGTTCCACCACTTCACGGTAGCGTTTCAAGGAAATCAGGCCGTTTTTCCGGTCAATATGGGCGCGGATATCATGGTCGTGGCCATATTTGGAACGACCGGCTTTCTGGATGGCTTCTTCCATCGCGGACAAGACGATATCACGATCAATATTTTTTTCTCTGGCGACGGCATCTGCCACTTGTAACATTTCCATGGTGTTTTTCCCTTTAAGGTTCCTCTTTCAATTCAACAATTAAACTTTTACGTTCTTTTTCTTTCCTGCCGCCATCACCGCATCCGTGAGCACCAGATGTGCCGTGCGGATGAGATCCAGCGGTAATTCTTTCTCTCCTGTGTCCGTGGCGATCAAGGCGCATGTTCCTTTGATCCCGTTCAGGATGCCTTTGAACCGTTTTTGACCGTTGATGGCCATATCCAGTTCCACCTTGGCCATGTGGCCGGCATAGGTGGTAAAATCTTCCGCCACAACCAGCGGACGTTCAACCCCGGGTGAACTGACCTCAAGCCGGTAGGGCGCGGAGATCGGATCTTCGGATTCAAGCACCGGAGAAATGGCCCGGCTTAAGGCCGCGCAATCATCTAGACCCAGCGTTTTTGTTGTCGGATCTTCGGCCATAATCTGAAGAATGCCGCCCTGAAAATTGACCCAGACGATATTGATACCCCGTTCAGCGGCGATAGGGCGAATCAAATCCGTGATGTGGCGTTCCAGTTCACTTGACTTCATATTACGGCTTTCAGTTCCCACGCCCGGGTAACAAAAAAGGCGGGATCTTTCGAACCCACCCTGTTAACTAACCGGGAATGTATGAAAAAGGTTATAAACTTAACTTATCTCTGTTTCAAGGGGTTTTTAGCCGTTTTTTTGAAAATCAGGTAAGTCTGCTGTCTTCCGGCCTTTTCGCCCTTGATTTCATACCGGGTGCGGATCCAGTTTTGCGGCATTTTCCGCCAATCATCGGCGCGTTGCGCCGTCCAGTTAAACCCGGGATGCCGGATGATTTGGGTACACATCCATTCCGCCAGTTCATCGACATCCGTGGCGCAGATAAGTTGTCCCCCGGGTTTCAGAACGCGGTAATATTCCTCAACTGTTTCGGGGCGCACGATCCGGCGTTTAAAATGACGTTTTTTCGGCCATGGATCCGGGTTCAAAATAAAGATGGTATCCAAACTGTCCGGCTTGAGGGATCTCACCACCATCAAGGCGTCGTCCATCAACACACGGATATGATCACGCGAGGGCAGGGACTGGGCGGATTTTAAAAAAGCGGCCATGCCGTTCGTGAAAGGCTCCACCCCGATAACATGCGCATGTGGGTGCGTTTCGATGATCCCCATCAAATGCTCCCCATTGCCAAAGCCAATTTCAAGAATGGCCTGTGTCACGGGTGTGTTAAACCAGTCTTGAATATCGCATGACGCATCTTCCGGTAAGTGTGCCTTGGGGATTTCAAGCACAGGCAATAGCGTTTCCAGCGCAGAAGCGCGCGCCAATGTCAGGGGTTTTCCCTGACGCCGACCATACACACGCTGAATGCGCTCCGGTGGGTCTGTCTTAGCCAATGATCTTCTGAAGGGCAGAGACGAGATCTGTCTTTTCCCAGCTAAAGCCGCCATCGGATTCAGGATCGCGCCCGAAATGTCCGTATGCTGCCGTTCTGGCATAAATCGGGCGGTTCAGTTTCAGATGTTCCCGGATACCGCGGGGGGAGAGATCCATGACCTGACCAATAGCCTTGACCAGCACATCTTCAGGCACTTTCCCGGTTTCGTGGGTGTTGACATACAAAGAGATCGGTTTTGAAACACCGATCGCATAGGATACCTGAAGCGTGCACCGATCCGCATAGCCAGCGGCCACAATGTTTTTGGCCACGTAACGGGCGGCATAAGCGGCAGAGCGGTCAACTTTGGTGGGGTCTTTGCCTGAGAACGCGCCGCCGCCATGAGGCGCAGAGCCGCCATAGCTATCGACGATAATTTTGCGCCCGGTTAATCCCGCATCTCCCACGGGCCCGCCGATCACAAAACGCCCTGTTGGGTTCACGTAGAATTCGTTTTCCGGGCACATCCATCCTTCGGGGAGAACCGCCATCACATGCGGGCGCACCATCTCGCGTACGTCTTTTTGGCTGACACCTTCGCTGTGCTGGGTGGAAACCACCACAGAGGTAGCACGCACGGGGACACCATTTTTATATTCCAGCGAGACTTGGGATTTGGCATCCGGACGCAAATCCGGTAGGGCACCGGAATGGCGCGCCTCAGCCAGTGATTTCAAGATCGCATGAGAAAAATGAATCGCCGCCGGCATCAAGGCCGATGTTTCCCGGCAGGCATAACCAAACATGATCCCTTGGTCACCGGCGCCTTCATCCTTGTTATCTGCGGCATCAACGCCCTGCGCGATATCGGCGGATTGAGAGTGAACGCGCACATCGATACGTACTTTATCCCAGTGAAAATCATCCTGCTCGTATCCGACCTGTTTGATTTTTTCGCGCGCGATTTGTTCCATCGTGACGTGAGAGAGTTCTTTGGCGCAGCGCGTTTCGCCGATAATGCCCACATAATTGGTGGTGGCGACGGTTTCGACAGCGCACCGGGAATGTGGATCCAGTGTCAAATAACGATCGACAATCGCATCCGAGATCTGGTCGCATAATTTGTCAGGGTGACCTTCGGACACAGACTCGCTGGTGAAAATGAAATTTTGAAGGGCATGTCCGGTCATGGGGGTTTGATCCGTTTCTTTTTTAAGGGCGGTTGGCGAAGCCATTATCTTCTCTCTCCGTTATATTTTATGAGGATAAGGCAAATACGTTAATCCCCAGAACGGCGGAAATCAAGCTTTATTGGGGGAATAAGGTGGGTAAAACGGCCCCTTATTTGCCGTCCTGTTCTTTCAAGGATTCGGCCATGGTTTTCAGGAAGTTAAACAGGTTCTTGCGTAATTTGGGATCTTGGATGGAATAATAGACCCGCACCAGTTCCGTCGTTTCCTTTAAATCCATCACATTGTCGGGGCCTTCGAATTTAGACTGCCCGGTATCAGATAAGCCGGCACGCAGTGCTTGTCTTTTGCCATCGGCACCGGGGATGAAATTTTCAAAAAAGAAACTGACGGGGACGCCTAGAATTTTACTAAATTCAAATAAACGACCCGCACTGACGCGGTTGGCCCCGTTTTCGTATTTTTGAATTTGCTGAAACGTAATTCCGACAGAGTCAGCCAGATGTTCCTGTGTCATACCCATAAGGGCGCGACGTTGACGTATCTGGTTTCCCACATGTCCGTCAATCGATTCCGCTTTACCCTTCTTTTTATCACTGGACGTAACGATTTTATTTTTCCCCACAGCTAACATGTCGTATCTCACAAATCACTTAATTCAACAAAGCGTATCAAAAAAATTGCAAGAAAATCAAATTTTCTTGCAGAATACGAAAACTAACAATGACTTCATATGTATGCAAGAAAACTTTGTCTGTCCTATCCTATAGGTTAGGTTTTTTTCTTAACCTGATTTTGCAGGGCACGCATGCATCGGGGGAATAACAAAAACAGAATGGCTAATATTAGAAAACCTGCGTCTTTGATGGATGTATAAAGGGGCAGAGTAGAGAGTGGGGCGGGGAGCGGCAAAATGAGAGTGTCTTCCGTATCTAGTTTCGTTTTGGCCAGGACGCGCCCCACAGGATCTGTCATTCCGGAAATACCTGTATTGGCAGACCGGACAACCGGGACACCATTTTCGATGGATCTGAAAACGCTATGGGCGAAATGTTGAGGGGGGCCCGCACTTTTTCCATACCAGGCGTCATTGGTGACATTCACAATCCACCGGGGGGGCAGGGGATGACGGGTGATGGCCTCTGACGGGAAGATGATTTCATAGCACACAAGCGGACTAAAAACCGGAATGCCT
This sequence comes from uncultured Pseudobdellovibrionaceae bacterium, assembly GCA_964654245.1. GTDB lineage: Bacteria > Pseudomonadota > Alphaproteobacteria > Micavibrionales > Micavibrionaceae > UWPOB-MICAV1. Next base: position 5,386 of record CAZZGO010000002.1, read on the forward strand.
GCCATGGCGACACTGGTACTCCCGGAGCCTTTTTCAAACCCGCTGAAGGCGACGACGGGTTTTAAGGGTATCCATTCCTGAAAGGGGATAAATTCACCAAATGGCACTAGATGCGTCTTGCTATAAACAGGGGTCATCTGGCCTTGGGCGTCAAAGATGGCCACGCCGTTATAATAAAGTGTTTTACCTGTATCAGAATTCTGCCGCCTATCTAGAATGCCTGAGATTAAGTAAGCCGGAGATGTATGTGCAGATAACATATCCCGGATCAGGCGCCGGGCACCAGGATCAATCAGGAAAACAGACGGGATCGCCGTTTCCGGCCAGATGATAAGACGTGTGGCCGGGCTTTGGTTGCTAGATGCGCTGAGGCGCAGATGTTTTTCAAAATGCCCCACGGCGCGGGCAGAATCCCATTTCATGTCTTGCCCGATATTGGGCTGAACGATATGCACCTGATAGGCATCGTCATATTGGGTGGGATGTTGATAAAGACGCCATGCCCCGGCACTGACCGGGATCAAGAACGTCAACATAATGCCCATCAGAATACGACATTGATGGCGGCGCGCGTGCACGCTGACATACAAAAATCCGGCGGTGTATCCCCATAACAGGGTAAACAATGTCAACCCATATGACCCAGTCCAGGCGGATATCTGTGCCACCGCCAGTGTGTCTGCCCAAATATATCCAAAGAGATTCCAAGGAAATCCCGTGAAAATATGGCCTCTGACCCATTCAGAAAGTCCCAGTGCCCCCGTCAGGCAGATGAGTCCTGAGAAGTGACGCGGGTTTGAGAGAACATACGCCATGCCCGTGAAAATCGCTGTAAAGCTGGAGAGCAATATCGGCAGACCAATCACGGCCAGCGGCCAGACCCACCAGAAATCATTGCCGTCGATCAACAGGGCATTGCCAATCCACCATAACCCGGCGGTGAAATAACCCAGTCCATACATAAACCCCGTGAGGACGGCCCGTGAGGGAGCCTGAGCCTGTGCGTAAAAAAAGTAAAACCCGCTTAAGGACACAAACATAAGCGGCCATAACCCATAAGGCGTCAGCGCATAGGCGCCGACAACACCGCAGAGCAAAGATCCAAATATATGACGTATTCTGGACATAGGGCGGATGATAACGCGTTTTTAAAGCGTGTCATCTTCTATCATGATCCTGGCAGGTGATTTATTTTTCAGAGGAAGATCGAACGGGTGGATTCTTGATTTTCAATGTTTTAATCCGGCGATTATCCGTATCCATAATTTCAAAGATAAGCCCCGAACTATGGGTGATGTGCTCCCCTCGAGCAGGAACACGTCCCGCCATGGCGAAGACAAGACCTCCGAGTGTGTCAATTTCATCCCGTTCTTCGGGGGTCATGAATTCTCCGTATTGTTCTTCGAATTCTTCGATATCGTAACGGGCATCGACGAGAATACTTCCGTCCGGCTTGGTGATCAGTCGGGGCTGTTCTTCGTTGTCGAATTCATCATCCATTTCACCGACGATGGCTTCGATCACGTCTCCCAGTGTGACCAGTCCATCAATGCCGCCATATTCATCCACGGCCATGAACATATGTTTTTTGCTCTGGCGCATTTGAAGAATCAGATCCATGACCGGCATGGACGAAATGACCATGGGCACATCGCGAAGTAAATCGCGGATGACCACGGGTTTCTTGGCCGCCATGCGCGCCAGAATATCCTTAATGTGGATAGAACCTAAAATATCGTCCAGCGTCGATCCATACACCGGCAGGCGGCTGAACTGCCTGTCTGACAAAAGTTCCATCAATTCAGATTCGCTGGCGTTGATCTGGATCGCGGCCATTTCAACACGCGGTATCATCACATCCCACACGCGCAAATCCCGCATCTCTAGCACATTGCCGATCAGGATTTTTTCATGTGTCTCCACCGACGGCGACGCGGATTCCGTTTCGTTATTCTCAATATAATCTTCAATCGCCTCGCGCAGTTCTTCTTCTTCAGACGCCGGTTTTAACAAACGCGCCAGCCATGATACTTTTTTACCTTCATCCTGAGACGAAGGAGGCTCCTTTTTATCTTTATGCGGGGGTTGATCTGCCGCGGGCAGGGGGGATTTAGTCATCGAATTTTGGGACATGGTGCCTATTATGGCATAACAATTCTATCATTATAAGGGTTTTGTACGCCTAATTTTTCTAAAATCCGGATTTCTATGGCTTCCATAATGATGGCTTGCCCTTCCTCTTTATGATCATATCCTAATAAATGAAGGCATCCATGGACGACCAGATGAATAAGATGATCTTTAAAAAATTTTCGTTCATCGCGGGCTTCGCGATCAATCGTTTGAAACGAGAGTGCTACATCCCCCAGTCCCACGACATCCCCGATAAAAAAATCTTCGGAATCAAGGGACGCAAAACTTAAGACATTTGTCGCGTTATCCTTATCCCGGTATTCACGGTTTAACACCCGCATTAAGTCATCATTGGCCAGAAGTATGCTGACCTCGAGTGTTTTGGTTCGGATACGCTCAGGTTGTGGTGCCATCATCAATGTCGTGCGGACGGCCTGTTCAACAATCTGTTGAACCTGTGGCACGGTTTCCCATTCCGGATCCTGAAGGGAGATATCAATCTGTATGTCTTGTGCCACGGAATTCATATGCGTTATAGGCTTCGATAATTTTAGTCACTAGTTTATGACGAACCACATCTTTTTCATTAAAATGAATAAAGGCAACGTCTTTGACATTATGCAGGATTGTCATCGCTTCTTTAAGTCCTGATTGCGTACCGGGGGGTAAATCGACCTGTGTGGGGTCCCCAGTAATCACCATACGTGTGCCCTCGCCCATGCGGGTTAAAAACATTTTCATCTGCATGGCGGTGGTATTCTGGGCTTCGTCCAATACAACAAACGCATTCTTAAGTGTACGGCCACGCATGAAAGCCAGCGGGGCAATTTCAATATCCCCTGCCTGAATTTTCTTGGCAACGATATCGCCCGGCATTAGATCGCCCAGCGCATCGTAAATCGGGCGCAGGTAAGGATTGATTTTTTCTAAAAGATCGCCCGGCAGAAACCCTAGTTTTTCCCCGGCTTCAACGGCGGGACGGGTAAACACCATGCGCTCGATCAATCCTTGTTTATAAAGCGAAACAGCCTGTGCCACGGCCAGATAGGTTTTACCCGTACCCGCGGGTCCAATACCGAACACCATGTCATGTTTTTTCATGGCGTCGATATATTTTGATTGGTTGGGAGAACGTGGTGTAATGGCCTTACCGGGGCTGGCGGTGTTTTCAATACCGGCCTTGCCGTCATAAAAATTTTCTTTGGCGGTGTGCGGATCTTTTTTCTTCATGTCAGATCTATCCCCCTTTGCAAAACGGATGGCGGCAGATACGTCACTGATCGTGAGGTCATGATGCCGTTTGACTTTTTCCCAAAGTAACATCAACACATCCTGCGCCAGTTTGACGGCAGGTTTAGACCCTTCAAGCCCGACATGATAACCACGCGAGGAGACATCTAGTTTCAAATTATCTTCGAGATATTTAAGATGGCTGTTGTGTTCGCCAAACAAGATACGCGCCATGGCGTTGTCTTCGAAACTCACGATGACGTGCGTGGTATTCCGGGTCTGTGGTTTTTTGGCGATGGTATCCTCTTTTTTGTGTCTTTTTAGCATGTCATAGATTGGTTAATAAATACAAAAAACGAGGTATTAGGCAGATTTTGTCATGAATTCAGAGGCTTGGATCTCACCCGCCACGGAATTGGTAAAGGCTTCGGTGATGTGTACGTCTTCGATCTGGCCAATCAGACGGGCAGGTGCGGTCACATTGATGGTCTGGTTATACGGTGTTTTACCTTGAATTTGGCCGGGGCGAAGGCCGGGACGTTCAAATAGAACGGGCAAAGTCAGCCCCACCGTCCGGCGATTGATTTCCAGTTGCTTGGTGCCAATTAAATCCTGAAGACGCGCGAGGCGTTCATCTTTTATTTTCTCAGGAACCAAACCTTGCATATTGGCCGCAGGCGTACCGGGACGTGCAGAATATTTAAAAGAATAGGCACTGCCATACCCGATGTCGGCAACCATATTCATGGTATCCTCAAAATCGGCGTCGGTTTCACCCGGAAAACCCACAATGAAATCTGACGACAGAGAAATATCCGGGCGATAAAAACGCACCCGGTCAATGATCCGGCGATAATCATCGGCGGTGTGTTTACGGTTCATGGCTTTGAGAATTTTATCAGATCCCGCCTGAAGTGGCAGGTGAAGATAGGGCATGATTTCAGGCACATCACGATGAGCGGCCATCAATTCTTCGTCCATGTCCAGCGGGTGTGATGTCATATACCGCAGGCGGGAAAGCCCCTGAATGCTGGCCATTTCAGACATGAGTCGGCCTAATTTCCAGATGCTTCCGTCTGGGGCGTTGCCATGAAACGCATTCACATTTTGCCCCAGTAGCGTGATTTCCTTGGCACCTTGATCTACGAGGCGGCGCGCTTCATCTAAAATCGCCATGACATCCCGAGAATATTCCGCTCCGCGTGTGTAAGGCACGACGCAGAAGGTACAGAATTTATCACATCCTTCTTGAATAGAGAGGAACGCGGCTGATCCTTGATTTTGTTCCGTGGGCAGGCTGTCGAATTTACTTTCGGCTGGGAAGTCAGTATTCACCACACGCTCGCCTGTGGCACGGATCATCATTTCCGGAAGTTGATGATAGGTTTGGGGTCCAAAGACCATATCCACGGATTTGGCGCGGTTTAAAATCACATCCCCTTCGGCCTGCGCCACGCATCCGGCCACGGCCATGACCATTTTACCGCCTGATTTTTCCTTGGCGCGTTTATGTTTTTCCAGGCGGCCAATTTCAGAAAAAACCTTATCGGTGGCTTTTTCCCGAATATGACAGGTGTTGAGGATCACCATATCCGCCCCTTCGGGTGTATCGGTTTCGGCATAGCCCAGCGGGCGCAGAATATCGGCCATCCGGCGGCTGTCATAGACATTCATCTGACAGCCCCAAGTTTTGATATAGAGTTTTTTGGGTGCGGTGTTGCTCATGGGTTTCAGGTGGGTTAAACCATGACAGGGGCTTGGGAATCAAGAAAAACCGCCCTACGACCTCTCATAAAGGATAAAGACCTGATGAAAAGAACGATCTTGTTGATGGGGGGGCTGATGTTATCCCCGGAAATTGCCGAACTGGAGAAACAGTTTGAGGTTATCAAGCTTTACCGCGAACCGGATCCTGAGGCGGTGCTTCAGGATCGGCGGCTGGATATTCAGGGCATTTGCTCGCTCTACAGCCGCCCTGTGAGTAAATCATTGATTGATAGTTTACCAAATCTTGAGATTATCTCGCAGTTCGGGGTAGGGGTGGATAATATTGACCTTCCAGCGGCTAAGGCGCGCGGTGTATCGGTGACCAATACCCCGGATATCCTGACCGATGACACGGCGGATACGGCGATGTGTTTATTGCTCGCGGTTTCGCGGCGTGTGTGTGAGGGCGATATGTTTGTCCGTGTAGGGAAATGGCAGTCCGGCCCCCTACCGCTGGGGCGTGCGTTGAAGAATAAAGTCGCCGGGATCGTAGGTCTGGGGCGGATCGGGCAGGCGATCGCCCGAAGATGCTCTGCATTTGATATGACCGTGGTCTATCATGGCCCCCGCGCCAAGCCCGACCTGCCGTATAAATATTTCAGTGATCTCACGGCCATGGCGCGGCATGCCGATTATCTTATTCTGGCCTGTCCCGGGGGGGCAGATACACAAGGCATTGTAACCGCAGATGTGCTGGATGCGCTGGGTCGGGATGGATTTTTAATCAATATTTCCCGGGGCAGTGTGGTGGATGAACCCGCGCTGGTTCAGGCCTTGATCGAACAACGGATTGCCGGGGCGGGGCTGGATGTATTCCAGAACGAACCCCACGTCCCGCATGAGTTGATTTCGATGGACAATGTCGTGATGTTGCCGCATATAGGCTCAGCCACGGTGGAAACACGAACGGTGATGGGGCGGTTGGTGATCGCCAATTTGATGGCGCATTTTGCGGGCAAACCCCTGATCACCCCTGTGGCTGCATAACAAAAAATTTTAAAAGGACTGTTCATGAAAAAATGGATGTGGGTTGTGGCGATATGTACGTTATTGCCGTCGGTATCTGTGGCTAAGGATTGCCCGGCCGATGTCGCCGAAGCCGAACAGGGCATCAAAATCCATAGCGAATTGATGGTGATTGGCCTAAACTGCCAACATATGACGCCCCGCGGCTGGAAAAATTTCTATCAGCAATATCGTGAGATCACGACCAAAAACCAAAATCTGTTTGCCGGGTATGAAAAAACCCTGATTGGATATTACGGCCAGCAAGGGGGAAATGCGGAATCAAAATTGAATGATTTGCGCACCCGCATGGCCAACCAAGTATCCACCGACGCCGCCAAAATGCGCCCTGATATTTTCTGTGCCACATTCGCCCCGCGTATCCCCAAAGTGGCGCAGATGTCCCAAAACCAGCTTAAAGAGTGGGCGGCATCAACACGCGGTGCTTCGTCTTGCCGTTAGACATGGCGCGTTCCCCGGCTTGACGCGTGAGACCTGAGGTATAGACTAAACCTCACGGGAGGAACGTCGCCATGTCCATAGATACCCTGATTGATCAGGCTTTTGCCCCCATTTCCAGCGCGGTATCATCCGTCGTATTTTATACCGAACCGTTCACCGGCTATGATATCCGTCTTATTTTAATCTGGCTGGCGGGGGTGGCGATTTTCTTTACACTCTATCTAGGCGTGCCGAACCTGAAATATTTTGGTCATGCCCTTTCAATTGCGCGGGGTCGGTATGATCGTTCCTCTGGCAAAGGTCAGATCAATTCGCTTCAGGCGTTGATGATGTCCCTGTCGGGAACGGTGGGGCTGGGGAATATTGCCGGGGTGGCCGTCGCGATTTCCGTGGGAGGGCCGGGTGCGGCCTTTTGGCTCTGTGTCATGGGCATTTTAAGCATGGCGACCAAACTGGCGGAGTCAACGATGGGTGTGAAATATCGCCATTCGCCGGATCCGAATGACCACGAACTGACTCTGGGGGGGCCTATGTATTATATTCGCGCGGCTTTTTCCCAGCGTGGGTTGCCCAAGGTCGGCAAGTTTATTGCCTATGTTTTTTGTATCTGTTGCATTGGCGGGGCAATTGGTGGCGGCAATATGTTTCAAGCCAATCAAACCTTTCAGCAAGTGGTGAATGTATCGGGCGGCGCCGAAGGGTTTATGGCCGATAAGGGGTGGATGTTCGGGATCTTCTTGGCCATATTGACGGGGATGGTGGTCATTGGCGGGGTCACATCGATTGCCCGCATATCGGGAAAGATTGTGCCGCTGATGGCGGCCGTATATTTGGGGGCGGGGGTTTATGTGCTGGCTCTTTTTTATGCCGACCTGCCGGCTGCTTTTGTTACGATTGTGACTTCGGCTTTTTCGCCTGAGGCTGGCATGGGAGCCGTGATTGGCGCCATTTTGATGGGGGTTCAACGTGCGGCTTTTTCCAACGAGGCCGGGATGGGTTCCGGGGCGATTGTCCATGCGGCCGCCAAGACGGATGAGCCGTTGACCCAAGGGTTCGTGGGCATGCTGGGGCCTTTTATTGATACGGTGGTGATCTGCATGATGACGGCCTTGGTGATTGTGGTCACCGGGGCATATGAAGGAACCCAAGGGATGGCCGGGGTTGAATTAAGTTCCCGGGCGTTTGAACAGGGTATTAGCTGGTTTCCATATATTCTGGCGGTGACGGTGTTTCTCTTTGCATTCTCTACCTTGATCACGTGGTGTTATCTGGGGGAGGTCTGCGCCGTATATCTTTTTGGGAAACGGCAGACGGTCATTATGACTTATAAGGTGATCTTCCTCTGCTTCACGGTGGTGGGGTCGGCGGCAACCTTGTCGAATATTATTGATTTCTCGGATGCGATCTTTTTGTCGATGGCGGTGCCGAACTGTATTGCCCTTTTGCTGCTGGCACCGGAATTAAAACGCGACATGCGGGATTATCTGCAACGCTTTGTAAATAAACAAAAATAATTTTTTTCTTCAGAAACGAAATGAAATAACCTGCTTTGTCTGTGGAAAACGTTAACGCGTGCCTTGCGGGTTTTTTCGCCCCATGTCTGAATGTGACCTCTTAAATTCCACATCTGACACATAAAAAGGGGTCGTCATGTCCGACGCTACAGCCATTAAGCCATCTGTTCACAAGAACATCCATGAGACGCGTGAAAAACTGAGTACGGTTCAAGAGACATTGACGGCCACCCCCGGCACGGGGAAAACCCACATGGATGAAAAATCTATTTCCATTTTAACCGGAAGTACGGCCTCTAGCCCGCTGAAAGGATTGCGGATTACAACGCCTGCTAACTCTCAACCGGAAACACGTCAGCCCGTGATCCTACCTGAAGTGAGAGCCTCTAAGACCCCCAGCCCCCCCGAGATGGAAAGCCGCTTCAGCACATCTTCCCAGACACAGGATTCTGAAACGGAATCAGTTCTGGTCTTGGCACCGTCCAACAGCATGGCGTTAAGGGGCGGGCGTCCCATGACACGCATGATCACACTGGCGGGGGTTTTGTTAACCGCGGTTTGGTTTGGCCTGTGCGTCGGATATGTCCATACCTATATTGGCTGGAATGCCTTGATGTCGCTTCAACCCCATCTGCTGGGCGGGTTTATGGCCGGGGTCATGGCACCTGTTGCCCTATTGTGGATGGCGATGACGTATATTCAACGCAGTTCGGATGTCCATATGTATGCCGATGCGCTTCGCTCAGAACTTCAGGCGATGATTTTCCCGTCTGAAGAAAGATCTCAGGTCATTCATAAAGATATCGAAGCCTTATGCCATCAGGCGGCGGAATTATCGGCGGCGTCTAAGGCGGTGCTGAAATCCATTCACCGCGCGCGTTTGGGTCTTCGGGCGGAAATTAATGACCTAACGGGCATGTCCAAAAAAGCAGAATTTCATATTGATCGCCTGACGGAGACCTTACATGAACGTTCTGCCAAATTACTGACATTGACGGATGAGATTGATGCACGTTCCGCAGAGATGGACAAGCGCACGAAGGTCAATATTCAATCCTGGGAAGATCAGGCACAGTCCGTGTTGACCCGGGCGCAGGAAATGGAAGTGTCTCTGGGCAAGGGGGCTCTGCGTTTGGAAGGTGCGGCGGAAAAAGTCTCCCGCACGGCGGAAACCGTTTCATCCATGACCGAAGCCGCTAAAAATATCGCCAAAACCCAGCAGGATCTGGAGCAGGGGGTTCAGGCACTCGCCGAGAAAGTATCTGGAGTCACGGGCGTTCTGGGCGGATCTTTGGATCAGGTGGAAAAAACAGTCTCTGTGCTGATGGATAAGGCGGGCGGTCTCGAAGGTCGTTTGTCGGAAAAAACAACCTCACTACAGGGGGCTGTGGAGACGCTGGATAAGCGCATTGCTTCGATTGAAACGATCGGTCAAGAAGCGGCAAGCCGTATGTCGGATGCCATGTCTGTTGCCCTATCTGGCGCAGAAGCCTTGGGCGGTGCATCCCGCAGAGCCGTAGAGCAGATGACCAGAGCCGCCACGGAGTCACGACTTCAGAGTGAGGAAATGTTAAAAGAATTATCGGCGCAGATTGACCGTCTGCAATCTCAAGGCAAAGGCTCAGGGGATAGCCTGAAAGCGATTTTGTCCTTGATGGAAAACAGCCGCATTCAGCTGGAGCAGAGCATGGCCATGACGGATCGCCATGTGGAAACACTCTCCTCGGCGGTGGAAGATCAACTTCAACGCCTGCGTCAGGCGGAAACCGATCTTGCCGGTAAGTCAGAAAAAATTGCAGACTCGCTGATGTCACCCCTTCAGACGATTGAACGCGCGGTTGAACGTGCCGAAACATGTCATCGTCAATTGGGGGATACGCTGGGTCAACGCGTGGTCGATTTATCCTCTGCGTCTGAAAAAGCGGTTGTCAATGTCAACACAATCCGCGACACCATGCGCGAACAAGCACGTGATTTGACCACCCTTTCCGGTCAAGTGGCAGGATATTCCCGTTCGCTGACTGAAAATCTGGCGCGCCACAAGGCGGATATTGAAGGGACGGTCAAAACATCCCTTTCCAGCATGGAAGCATTGCGCGAGAATATTGAAACACAAAGCGCGCGCTTGAAAACCGTGACATCAGAGGCAGATAAACATGTTCTGCAGATGAAAAACAATATGGCCGTCAATTGTGATGCCATTATTGAATCAACGCAGTCCGTTCTGTCTGGCTTGACATCACTGGACGGGAAACTTGAAGGACGGGTTGTATCCTTGCGCGAAGGTGCCGATACGGCGGCGCAGGCCATTGCAACCGTCACGGAATCCTTGCGTACTACATCAGATGGGTTTGAGCCGATTTATCAACGTGCGATCGACAAGGCACAGGCCGTCACGGTGACGCTGGAAAAATTGAAATCCGGATTTGAAATCACGGCCGAAAGCAATCTGGCAAAAATCAAATCCGTCAGTGTTGTTTTTGATGAAAAACTCGAAGACTTAAAGGCCGGCGCAGATCAAGCCTCTAAATTACTGAAATCCTCCGGGGATTATCTGCAGAGCCGTTCTGAAGATATCCAGTCTGCGGCGCAAGAGGTTAGTCGCCGTGTCACGGATATTGGACGCACGCTGGAACAACAATCATCTGACATCCATCTGGCGTCTGATCAGGCGGTTATGCGGATTGAAGTTGTCCGTAAAGCCGTGGATGCCCAGTTCCAGGATATTACATCCGCTGTTGATCAATCTCTGGTACAATTTAAAAACTCAGGAGATGAATTCTCACGCTTGATGGCCGAAGCCAAATCTGCGGCGGCCGAGGCACAATCCGGGTTTGACCGCGCCGGGCTTAAGGCACGTGAAGAAAATATATTGCTTCGTGAACAAGCCGCCCAGACGACAGCTTTGTCGGCGAAAATGGTTGAAGAGGCCAACCGCGAAGCCGAGAAACTGGTCACCGCGTCGCATCAACATATGACCGAGATTAAACGGACTGGCGAAACATTTGCCTTGCGGGCGCGTGAAGTGGCCGAACATATGAAATCAGCCTTGCGTACATCCGAATCTTATACCTCTGAGCTAGGTAAACAGGTGGATCAGGTGTCCGAAGCCTCAGCACAGGCCGCCGATAAAATCAGCGGAGCCGTTTCGATGCTGTCTACCCGGATGGATAAAGTGGGACACATGGCTGACGAAGTTACGGCGCGGATATCCGTTAGCGGGGAAAAACTGTCTGAGGAATCTCAACGTCTGGCACTGGTATCCGCCAAGGCACTTCAGGCCGCGGAAGACACGTCGGCCACGTTTGTGCGTCAATCCAGTGCCTTGTTCAAAGCCGCCCAATCTGCGGCGGAACAAGCCGAAAAAATACGTGCCGAAGAAGGGCGCGCCCAGCGTCAGGCCTTTTTGGCGTCGGCGCGGTTTGTGATCGAAAGCATGCATTCCATGTCCCTCGATATCACCCGGATCATGGATGGCGAAATCCCTGAGAAATCATGGAAAGCCTATCAACGCGGCGATCTGGGGGCGTTTACCCGTCGTCTGGCAGAAATGGGGGATAAACTGCCGATGGATCGCCTGCGGCGTAAATTTGCGGATGACAGCGAATTTAGAACCTATGTGGGCCGCTTTATCCGCCAGTTTGAAGACGTCTATGAACAGGCCGCGGCCACAGATCATGGGGATCTGCTGGCGATGACCTTTGGCTCCAGCGATATCGGCAAACTGTATAACACGTTATGCCAGGTGGCAGGCCGTGAACCTAAAAGCCTGAAGATATCCAGCGTGGCGGCATAGCCGGCAGACCCAAAAAGGGTAATATATCAGGGGTAAGACATATTTGATTGATTCATCAGGGTCTTATCGTCATAATATCAGGCGGCTAAACCTAGGGATATCCGGGGCACGGCCGCCTTTTTTATCGCCATAACAGGGAAATCAGGTTCGTCATCCATGGCAAAAACCAAATTTTGCGCCGGCGTCTCGGAAATATCAGACGGCTATATGGGCTTCATCATTGATGCCTATGGCGTATTGCATGACGGCGAAGAGGCCTTTGGCGGGGTTATTGATGCCCTTAAAGAATTAAAGGAACGCAAGAAAACAATCCTGATTTTGACCAATGCCCTCGGCCGCGCAGACACGCACCGCGAGCAGTTGAAATCCATGGGGATTACACCCAGCCTTTACACCGCCATTGTTACCCCAGCACAGGTCATTTTCGAAGGCCTGAGCTCGCAGAAGGGGGATGTTTTTGAAAAAATCGGCAAGCGTGTTTTCCTATTCAACCGGATGGGGGATGTCTCGTTGGTGGAGGGAAGCGGCGTAGAGGTCGTAACAGATATTGACCTCGCCGATTTTGTCCTGATTTCGGGTATGGATTACCCCCGAAAAACGCTCCTTGATTATGAACCACTGATCCGCAGAGCCATTCAGCGCCGGTTGAAAGCCATCTGCCCCTATCCTGATTCCGTGGCGATGATGACGGGGGGCATGAATTTATTGATGGGACCGACCTTGCTGGCGCGGCGTTTCCAGGATTCAGGCGGTATTGTGCATTATATCGGCAAACCGCATCCTTCTATTTTTCGCCATTGTATTGAAACCTTGCGTAAAAAAGATATTTATCCTGCTCAAACCGTGATGCTGGGTGACACGATGGCGCATGATATTATTGGCGGCAATGCGGCCGGAATGGATACGTGCTTGTTTAAATCAGGTCTTCATGCGCCTAATTTTGCCCATTGCACCAACTTATACGAAGTGAATGCGACCGTTAAAAACCTGATCGCGGTGCATAACAATGTGATGCCGACCTATTTGATTGATGAATTGCGCTGGGGCGTTGCCTTGCCGGATCGCAAACATAAAAAACGTAAACAACCCGTTTCCTAGGTTCCGATGTCTTCAGCCAAAAAACTTGAAACATGGCCCATCATCCGCCGGATGATCCGCGACTACCTGATGAAATATCGGGTGCAATTCGGGTGGGCAATTTTGTTTATGGCCATTTCCGCGGCATTAACGGCGGCATTTGCGTTGATGATAGAACCGATCATTGATGATGTGTTAACCCAAGGCAGGCTTGATTATGTTTGGATGATTGGGCTGGGCGTGTTTGTTTTGTTTGTCCTGCGGGGGGTAACGACGTATGCCCACACCGTAATTATGAATTTTGCCGGACAGCGCGTGATAGGTGATATTCAGCGCGATTTGTTTTCACATTTTATATCGCTTGATCTTAAATTTTTTCACGATCATCCCTCAGGACAACTTATCTCGCGAATTGTCAATGATGTATCGGTCATGCGGAACACCGCCGCCGATGGGATGACGGGCTTGGGGAAAAGTCTGCTAACGCTCATTTTTCTGGTAGGGGTGATGTTCCATCAGGATGTTGTGCTGGCCTCTGCGATATTTATTATTTTTCCTCTGGCGGTTGTCTTTGTGATGTGGATTGGGCGGCGCCTGCGCAAAATGTCAGGCCGTATTCAAGACCATATGGCGAGCCTGAGTGACATGCTCTCCCAAATTTTTTTGGGCGTGCGAGTGGTTAAGGCTTATGGTCGTGAAGACTATGAAATTAACCGTGCCACCCAGGCGATTGACCGCGTTCGCGACATGGTGATCAAATCGGTGAGGATTGGGAATTTATCAACGCCGTTCAACGAAGTGCTGGTAGGGACGGTTGTGTGCGGCGTTTTGGTATATGGGGGATATCAGGTGGCGGCGGGCGAGACAACAGCGGGACAGTTATTGTCGTTCATCACCGCTTTTTCATTGGCGTATGAACCAATCCGTAAACTCGCCCGTATGAATAACAGTATTCAGGTCGGTTTAGGGGCGTGTGACCGCGTGTTTGGCCTTTTGGATATTCCCCCGCACATTGCCGACCTGCCAGATGCCAAAGTGGTGATGTTCAAAAAACCGGATATTGTTTTTTCACACGTCACCTTTCAATACCAAAGTGATGAAAAAAAGGCGTTACATGACGTTTCCTTTACGTTGAAAGGTGGGGAAATGACGGCATTGGTCGGAAGATCCGGAAGCGGAAAAACCACCATCATGAACCTTATTCCGCGTTTTTTTGATCCGGTCTCGGGATCTATTGTGATTGACGGTCAAGATGTTCGGCATATCAAAATTGAATCTCTTCGCCAGAATATGGCACTGGTATCACAGGATATTACCATCTTTGATGACACGGTCTGGGCGAATATCGGATATGGCCTGAATGGGGCGACCCAAGACGATATTATCAAGGCGGCCATGGCCGCCGAGGCGGATGAATTTATACGCGCCCTGCCACAAGGGTACGATACCCGCCTTGGGGAAGAAGGACTTAAATTATCCGGCGGGCAAAAACAGCGCATTTCAATTGCCCGGGCTATTTTGCGGGATGCCCCGATTTTACTTCTCGATGAGGCCACGTCCGCACTGGATAATGAGGCCGAGCGCGCCATTCAAAAAACCTTATCTGAATTACAAAAAGGTCGCACAACCTTGGTGATTGCGCACCGCCTATCGACTGTTCAGGATGCTGATCATATTTTGGTATTGGAAGAAGGGCGTGTTGTGGAACAAGGCCGTCATCATCAGTTATTAGACCAAAACGGCATTTATGCCCGTATTTATGGGGCAGGCCTGTCAGAATAAGGTCGGGTGAAACCACAGACGATCACCGATCCCCATATACTGGCTGATACAGGCTAAAATCATTACATGGATCAAATATATTTCCAGCGTATAACGGCCGCCGATTTTCAAAATCGTTTTCATGGGCTTAGGCATCATGTCATCCAGATGTTGGCATGTTTGTGCTTTAAAAAGTAAAGCGGCCATGCCAGTGATCAGGCACCCTAAAAAGGCGATGAGCATTTCAATTTGCGAAAAGCCGAAGGCTGCGGATTGAAAGAGGATAAAACAAACAATAGCGATGATCATCATCATACGGGCCGATACGCCGGCTGATGAAGATAGGCTGGGTACACGGTAAAAACGTCCGGCCAGAGCAAATAGAAAAATCTGAAGCCCATATTGTATAAATAAAGTCGCGGGTATATTCAGCATCATTAAAATGATGACGAGGGCAAGTGTTCCTGCGCGTCCAGACGATGTGATATGTTCCATCAAGGGCAGGGCAATGCGGCAGAGAATAAACGTCATCAGGATAGATAACGGCAACAGGGAATCCCCGGTGATAAAGGCAATGAACGCAAATAGAGCCGTTCCCACCCACAATGCCGGATCTGACCTTCTGGTTAAGGAATACCCGATCAAAAACCCCCATATCGGGATACACGCACGTCCGATGGATCGCCAGATTAAGTCATCCGGGAAGAAGTAATATCCCACATGGTCGATCATCATCAGGATCAGAGCCAATGATTTCAGCAGATCATAGCTTGTCAGCGGAAGGGAAAGCTTCTTATACTGTCTTATTAAGGTATCTGACATGTTTTTTTTAAGAGTATGACATGAATTATAGATTTTTTCGATATAACTGTTTTGGGGTCGTGGTGCTGGCAGTCGTCTTTTTGACGGCGTGCCTGCCGTCTTTTGATAAACGACTATCGCCGTTGACGATTGTCACATCTGCCGATGAGCATCACATCTTTTACGTTGAAATTCCTTTTTCTCAGGAAGGGCGCATCAAAGGCTTGATGCACCGGGAGTCGCTTGACCCGCAATCTGGCATGCTGTTTTGGCTGGGGTCGGAGAAACCGGTATCTTTCTGGATGAAAAACACACTGATACCTCTGGATATGATTTTCATCGCGAAAGATGGCACCATCACCCGTATTCACGAAAATGCACAACCGCTGGATGAAACCCCGATCCCGTCCCGTGGCGCGGTGATGGCTGTTCTAGAGATTAATGGGGGGCAGGCATCTGATATGGGGATTAAGCCGGGGGATAAGGTTTTTCATCGCCTTTTTGACAATGCCGACGCAAAAGGCCGGATTTTGATCCCTTAAGCATCCCTTTGTTCTTGCCCTGAAGGGGGCGATCCTGTAGTAATCAGGCGTTCGGGGCGTAGCGCAGTCTGGTAGCGCATCTGCTTTGGGAGCAGAGGGCCGGAGGTTCGAATCCTCTCGCCCCGACCATATAAAAACGCAACACCAGAGCGGTTTTTATCACATATGGCATCAAACGCATCGGATACATGGAATAATCTGGCTTCGGCGGCACAGGCCGGGGATAAAAAAGCCTATGAATCCCTTTTAAAACAGATATCTGTTTACGCCCGCCATGTGTTATCGGGCCGGGTGCCGCCGGGGGCACTGGATGATATCGTGCAAGATGTTCTGATATCCGTCCATAAATCATTGCATACATTTAGGGCTGATCGTGCCTTTAAGCCTTGGTTATTCGCCATCATTAATTTCCGGCGGCTTGACTTTCTGCGCGCGCATTATGGGGATCATAAAGATCGTCATGTTCCTTTGGAAGATGTGGACTTTGCTACCCCGCTTGACACGCCTGAGCCATCCGATCACTTGGAATTGAAAGATGTTCAAACCGCCCTAAATCAATTCCCAGAAGGGCAGAGGCGCATATTTGAGCGTGTCAAGATACAAGGGCACAGCATACGCGATGTGGCCAAGGAAGTGGGTATGAATGAATCTGCCGTGAAGGTTTCGGCTCATCGAACGTTGAATAAACTGAAGAAAATGTTATCTCAATGACACACGAAAAAGACATTAACGCCTTAATTCATGGTATTTGCAGGGATCACACAGGGGTGAAGCCACTCAATTGTTCTGTTCGCTGTAGCTGGCTGACAGCCCTGATTTCAGGGGGTTGGGTCGCGCTCATGCTTCCTTTCTATGGCGTGCGGTATGATTGGGCTGAGGCGATTACAAACCCCATCTTTTTGTTTGAAACAGGGGGCGTTTTGTTTATCTGGATCACGGCTTTGATGGCGGCGTCATTGCTCCGGGTGCCGGATATGGGGGGGCAACGTTTTCTGCTGTCCCTGCCACTCCTGATGATGGGGGTCATCGCCTTATGGGTTTTATATCGGTCTTTGACCGAAGGCATGAACCTTGAGTTTAACTGGCATCATTGCTGTGAAAATGGAATTGTCTTTGGGGCGGTGCCGTTGCTGTTGCTAACATATCTTGCCCGTATGGGGACGACAACGCATCCCTATCTGATGGCACTTATGAACAGTCTGGCGGTGGGGTCTGCGGGATGGGTGGGGTTGCGCCTAACCTGTCCTATGGAAGATGTCGGGCATGGTTTTATTTATCATTTTCTGCCTTTTGTAATGATCGGAAGCCTGTTTGTTCTCTTGGCACGACGTCTTTTCAGATGGTGACATGAACAGCTTGCTTGTGATAACGTCAGGGCATGAAAGTTAAAATTTACAGACCTGCCAAAAGCACCATGCAATCCGGACAGGGTAAAATGCAGGATTGGGTGTTGGAATGTGAGAGACCTTCGGCGTTGGTGGCCGAACCCCTCATGGGCTGGACATCCTCTGGCGATACGCTTAATCAGGTGAAATTGACATTTGAAACGCGCGAACAGGCGCTGGCCTATGCCAAGGCAAAAGGTTGGGAATATACCGTATCTTCGCCACGCCAGCGTATTGTCCGTCCGCGTAATTATGCGGATAATTTTAAGTATGTCCCGCCGGAGGCGTCTTAAAACAGGGCGCGTTAGACATTAGATCTTGTTAAAAGGTCCCGTAGCTCAACTGGATAGAGCAATTGCCTTCTAAGCAATAGGTTACAGGTTCGACTCCTGTCGGGATCGCCATTTCCTCATGTGACAATCGATCATAAAAAAAAGCCCGGAAAGCAATGAAGCGATCCGGACTAAGCGGTAATAGAGGGTGTGTTAGACCTATAGATAGCTCACCTATGCTAAAAATGCAAGACAGAATCTCTGAAAACGCGGAGCATATGCGCTCAAACTTATATAAATAATAACTTATAAAATTTAGACCTCTTGCTTGATGATATCCACATTGACGGGGTTATTTTCCCTAAATATAAACTTTTTATGTCTTTATCCCAGGGTACGGCTTTCAAAAAAATTCAGGATATATGGGGCACAACGCCCCCGTCCTCCGTCGCGCATGTCATGGTTGATGTTCAACGAGGTTTTTGTGATCCGGCACATGCGCCGCAAAATGCCTCAATCGATATGGATGCTGTTGCCAGCCGTATTGCCGATCTTCAATCATCTTTTCACCGGGCGGGGGCTCGAAGTGTGATTGTTTATTTTGATGATTTGCGAGAAGGCTATGACCAAGCTATGGGTGGGCCTCATAAAATATCAACAGATCATGTTGATATTATAATGTCCAAAAGATATCAATCTGCGTTTGAAGAGACAAAACTTGCTGATGAGTTACGGGCGCGAGGTATTTCCCATCTTTTATTATCGGGCTTTTATGCCGATATGTGTGTCACACGAACCGGGATTGGTGCGTTGAACGCGGGGTTTCATACGGCCGTCATGTTAGATCTCACACGCGCCGTCAAACATTTCCGGCCGATCCATGATCTAACGTCAATTTTTCAGTTTCATGGCATGATCCCCACGTCCAGCGATGACGCGTTATCCTGGATACAAGGTGCCCGTTCTCCCTTGGCTTTTTAACGTTTGTCAAAAATAAGGTGTGTGCAATTCTGTGGGTAAATCACCCGCTGGGTTGTGTGCGATCCGTACATCTTTAACCTTCAGAATCACTTCATACGTTCAAAACTATTGTTCAAAGCTTCGTGCCCTTTGTTTCGGGCAGGATCTGTGTATCGCGTTGTTTTAAGTCACTTTGTATTCATGGGTATATCATGTGTGTTAAATGGGTGCGTGTCTCTAGGCTTATTATCTCTGTCATGATCGCCGTGTGGATAGGGGCGGTGGTGTCATCCCCCCTTCAAGCACAGGAAGTTCAAAAACAAGGTCTTATCGGGGTGACGCTCAGCAACGCCTCTTTTTTGGCAGAGCAGGTGAATGGACGTTTTGTGGCCCGCGGCGAACCCCACACAGTCTATCATGTCAAAAATAATGCGGGGGTCATCACGCATATCGGAACGGACGCCACAGGCAAGATACCCATTAATCTGTCTGATTATATCGTGCCTTCGGGGGATCAGAATGTCTCCCCCCGTGCCGCGATATGGATTGATTATTGAGGGTTTGTGATAAAAAAACTAGCCGCCAGATATGATATGTTATAACGTCCCACCATATGCAAAAAATACAAAAATCTGTGGTCTGGGCGGTACTGGTGAGCGAAACAGGGCACATCTTTTGTTGTGTGTTGCCGACTATTTTCAGCATTCTGGGGCTGTTATCAGGTTTGGGGTTTGTGATTACGCTTCCGCCTGCGCTCGATCATCTTCATGCCTATCTTCATGCCTATGAACGCCCGATGATTGCGGCGTCGGCTGTGGTTTTACTGCTGGGCTGGGGACTTTATGCCTATGCCCGAAAGATAGATTGTCATGACACCGGATGTGTTCATGGGGCGTGCACGCCCAAGAAAACCTATACGCATCGTATTCTGTGGGCGGCGACAATACTTTTTGCGGTTAATCTGGTGATTTATCTGATCTTTCATGCCCATTAGAGGATATCCCGCCTTGCGCCCGGGGGGGGATATCTGATATGTCTTTGGCCAACAATGTCATTTGAAGATTTAGGTTTAAGCCCCGAAACCTTAAGGGCGATCAGCGAACGCGGTTATACCAAGCCAACCCCCATTCAGGAAAAAGCCATTCCCAGCATCCTGATGACCCGCGATGTCGTGGGTTTGGCGCAAACAGGCACCGGAAAAACCGCCAGCTTTACCCTGCCGATGATCGAAGCCTTATCCGGCGGGCGTGCGCGCATGCGCATGCCAAGATCCTTGGTGCTGGAACCGACGCGGGAACTGGCGGCACAGGTGGCCGAAAATTTTGATATCTACGGCAAGTATCACAAACTCTCCAAGGCGCTTTTGGTCGGCGGAGAGTCTATGGCAGATCAGACAAAACTGCTAGACAAAGGCGTTGATGTACTGATTGCTACGCCCGGGCGTTTGATTGATTTGTTTGAACGCGGTGCTATTTTGCTCAATGATATTCGCATATTGGTGATCGACGAAGCTGATCGCATGCTGGATATGGGGTTTATTCCTGATATTGAAAAAATTGTATCATTGATCCCCCCGACCCGGCAGACATTATTATTCTCGGCTACCATGCCGCCAGAAATTAAACGCCTGACGGCTAAATTCCTGAGCAACCCCAAGGAAATTTCAGTTGCACCACCGGCCTCGCCTGCGCAAACCGTTAGCCAATATCTGGTTCACACGACCGATCGGCAGAAACGAGATGTCCTGATGGGTATTCTTCAGCGTGAAGATGTTAAAAATGCGTTTGTGTTCTTAAATCGTAAGCGTGACATAGGGCCGCTGGCTGAGTTTTTAACGCGCCGGGGTCATAAGGCGTCGCCGATGCATGGTGATATGCCCCAGGTTAAACGTAACGAAGTGTTAAAAGCCTTCAAGGACGATGAGGTCAAACTTCTGGTTTGCTCCGATGTTGCGGCGCGCGGACTTGATGTTCAAGGCGTGTCCCATGTTTTCAATTATGATGTCCCGTTCAGTGCGGATGACTACGTCCACCGGATTGGCCGGACAGGCCGTGCCGGCATGACGGGCCGTGCCTGGATGATTGCTACACCAGATGATGAAAAATATCTTCAGGCGATTGAAAAACTGATTGGCAAACCCATCCCGACAGAGCAGGTGGAAACAGCGCCAACAAACGCCCCCCGCCGGGACGACCGTCCGCGTTCTTCGGATAATCGCCGTGCCGTGCCGCATCGCCATGAGAAACCAGCTCCCCGTGCAGAGGGCGTCAAACGTCAGCCTCCCCGCCCAGAGGGAGATTCCCCATCCGCCAGCAGTTTTGGCGATGATGTACCCGATTTTCTGAAACGTTAAAAAGACGTTAATTTTTCTTTATGGAATCAGCCTCAGGCGGCTCAGTCTGAAATTCATTGTTTTTTATCTAATCAAGCATATAATTTTATATGGCTTAGGTTATTTTATTTTATCAAGACGAGGAGGGGATTCATGTCAAAAATTTCAATTATGGGTTTTTGTTTATTTATATTCTGTGTTGTTTTTTCAGGAGTTTCTAGCCCTCAAGCCTATGCGCAAGATCAATCTTTAGACAAAGTTGTAAAAATTAGATACTTGATGGCACACAAGCCAGATAGTGCAGACAATACCCAGCTTATTCAAGATTTTGCTGACCGCGTCAAAGATAGAACAAAAGGTGAGGTTTTAATTACACCCACTATGCCGTTCTACAAGCCCGATATGAAAGACATTGATATTAATAGCTATGCGCTCGATCTCGTATATTCAGGCGAAATGGAAATGGGACAAATCGCTGTTAAACGTTTTGCCGAAAACGTGGACCATGCCCTTCACGTTATGGATGTACCTATGATGTTTAGAGATCATGATCATGCGGCAAAAGTTGTTGATGGAAAAATCGGGCAAGAATTAATGGATCGTGTTTTTTCAGGTTCAAATGGACGACTGAAAGCACTTGCTTTTACTTATAGCGGTGGTTTTCGTGACATGTACAGCACGAAAGAAATATCATCTCTTGCCGATCTCAAAGGCATGCCGATTCGTATGAGAAATGCTTTGATGGGACGAGAGTTTGTTGATCTTGCCGGTATGGATCCGTATGCCTACCCGTATGATGCAGATCATCCGGAGTGGTTAGCTAGACATGGTGATCCAAACGGCTTGGCTGAAGAAGCAGAGATGATTCGCTTAGCGACATATAAAAGGTATTTTCCTCAACCCATATCAAATGTCAAAACCGTTTTGAGAACACATCATAGCTTGTATTTGACGCTCGTTACGATCAATGGTCCTTTGTTTGCGAGCCTGACACCTGAGCAACAGGCTATTATTCAAGAAGAGGCAAGCAAGCTGGCGATACAGGAAAGAGAATTATCGATCAGGCAAGAACAAGCCGCCATTGAAGATTTTAAAAAAGATGGCGTCAAATTTATTGAATTAAGCGATGAAGACAAAAAAGGCCTAAAGGAAATATCTGATAAGGTTTACAACAAATACAACGAAGAACTGGGTAAATGGATGGACGCCATCAAAGCCGTCCAATAAATTTAAATATTTATCTTAAATATAGGTTTGAACACCTATTTCGACGACTTGATCGGGTGGTATGGAATAGAAATCTGTTGCCGGAGCGGCAATCTTTGCCAAGGCAATATAGATTTTATCCTGCCAGCCCGGCAGTCCAATATGTGGGTCCGATATAAACGTGCGATGACCCAGAAAATAAGAGGCATTCTGAAGGTCTATATCCAGCCCATGCCATGCGCCGAGTCTTAAAGCGGCGGGCACATCGGGTCTATCCATGAATCCAAAGTGAATGGTTACCCGCGTTAATGACGAGGAGATCCGATCTACCGTTAGTCTGAACTCATCTTCCACCTTGGGTTTGAAGGAGGTTGCCACGGAGACAATAATATTATGTTCGTGGATCACCCGGTTGTGGCGCAAATTTTGAACTAAGGTAAACGGTGTATGAATAGGATCAGCCGTAAGATAAATCGCGGTGCCAGGCACCCTCATAGGGGGGGCACGATCAATTTGCTCTGCGAAATCTGAGAGCGGCACTGTCTGGCGGCTGGCTTTCTGGATCACAAACCGCGAGCCTTTGACCCATATGGTCATCAGCAATACAAGGTATGAGGCAAACAGAAGCGGCACCATCCCGCCTTCAAAGAGCTTCAGCAGATTGGCACTGAAAAAAACTAATTCCAGCATCACCAGCGGAATTAGGAAACTCAAGGTAAAAAAGAGAGTTTTTTTCCACACAAAATGGATAAGGAAAAAAGCCAGGCAGGTGGTCATGAGCATCTCTCCCGTCACGGCAATCCCATAGGCGGCGGCCAGATTACTTGAGGTCTTGAACAGTAAGCAAGCCAGAATAACCGCAATAAACAAAAGCATATTAATACGCGGCATATAAATCTGCCCGTGATGATCGGCGGAGGTATGTTTGACTTCGAGCCGTGGAATCAACCCCAGCCGCATGGCCTGAAGTGCGACGGAGAAAGCACCGGTAATAACGGCTTGAGAGGCAATGATCGTCGCCACCGTCGCCAAAAATACCAGCGGCAGAAGTAGATATTCAGGCACCATCAGGAAAAACGGGTTTTGGATGGCACCTTCTGTTTTAAGTACCAGCGCACCTTGTCCCAGATAATTTAATACGAGGCAGGGAAATACCAAATATAACCACGCATATTGAATGGGCTTGCGGCCAAAATGCCCGAGATCTGCATATAAGGCTTCGGCACCTGTGATGGCCAGAAAGACAGCCCCTAAGACCATCAGCCCCATCATGCCGTGCGTCGCCATAAAATAAACCGCGTAATAGGGGTTAAAGGCCATCAGGATTTCAGGCGTTTCGATGATCCACCGAACGCCCATGGCCGCCATGACGATAAACCACAGGGCGGTGATGGGTCCAAAGAACTGAGACACACGATGGGTGCCGTTTTTCTGGATGGCAAAAAGACATGTCAAAATACCAATGGTAATGGGCAAAACCCAAGATTCAAAGGCGGGCGTGACTAGTTTTAACCCTTCGACAGCGGATAAAACGGAAATCGCGGGTGTAATGACGGCATCCCCAAAAAACAGCGACGCCCCCAAAAGGCCGATCATAAAGACAATACCGGTATATTGAGGTTTTATCTTCATGATATTTTTTTTGACCATGGCCATCAGGGCGAGTGTGCCGCCTTCACCCTTGTTATCGGCATGAAGCAAAAACAATATATATTTGCAGGTCACGATGATGATCAACGTCCAGATAATGAGCGAGAGAATGCCTAGAATTTCAGCCGGGTCAAACCCGCCCTTGGTTAGATGACTGGCGGCATCCTTGAATGCGTAAAGCGGGCTGGTGCCGATATCGCCATAGACAACCCCAATGCACCCCAGTACCAGAAGTTTAACAGCGTTTTTTTGATCAGGGGATTCCGAAGGTGTATTCATTATTTTATCCTGTGTTTATCGTTGATCCCAATCCGCGGGTTTCCACCCCATGATCCAGTCATCCAAAGGGACAATATAGGGGGGCAAGCCATTATCATCAAACCAGCTATCAACGGCAAATCGTGCCCCTGTTTTTTTATCTCGGATACTGGCCGTTTGATGCGGCCAGGCGCCGGTGGTAAAAGGTGTTCTGACCTGCGGCGGCTCAATATCATGGAAAACTATCCATCCTTTTTGTTGCAAAAGTGCCATGTAGATGGTGGTGTTTGTACTTTCATCCACACAATCCAGCTGACCCTTGCCGATTTTTTTAAAGGTATCCCCGACATCCACATTTGTATGCGTTAAAGCCCCGACTTTATGTTCAAATAAAGAAATGGCTTTTTTGATTCTGTCGCGTTCCTGTTCCGCAGAGCGAGAGGGGGGTGTGAAGATTTTTTTAAATTCTCTCCAGCTTTGATCGTTCAAACTGACCCGCGTCATCTGGGGGCATCCATACCCCTGACAATGGGGGAATTCAGATATGGCCACGGGCGGGATGTGCCGAGATTGAAGATAGTGTTCGTAAGATACGAAATTCTGATGAAAACAACCTGATAGACACAGGATCGTCAAAAGAAGAAAAAAAGATTTCATAAAATGTCTATGAGGTACGGCGTGTGATCTGAAGGACTGTCTTCCCCTCGGGGAACGATATCTATGTTACCTGAGGTCAACCGGTCTGTCACGGCGGGTGATGTCAGGATATGGTCAATGCGTATGCCTTGATTTTTAGGCCAGCATCCGGCCTGATAATCCCAAAACGTATAACGTTGGGCGTTTTGGTCAAAAACACGAAACGAGTCTGTGAGGCCGAGTGCCATAAGAGCCCGGAATTTTGCCCGTGTTTCCAGCCGGAACAAGGCATCTTCTGCCCACATAGCCGGGTTATAACAATCCTCGGCTTCTGGGATGACATTAAAATCCCCACAGATCATAAAAGGCACTCTGGCCTCTCTCAAGGCACGAACCCGGTCATATAGCCTATCCATCCAGGCTAGTTTATAAGGGTATTTATCACTCTCTACCGGGTTACCGTTGGGCAGATAAATATTCAAGATTCGGAGATCCTGACAGGTCACCTCGAGATAGCGTGCCTGATCATCGGTCTGATCTCCCGGCAGGCGATCCATGACTAAGGTCAGGGGGTGTTTGGACAAAACAGCGACGCCGTTATACGCTTTTTGTGTCACACACAGGGCTGTATAGCCCAGAGAGGCGAAGAGGTCATGCGGGAAGTCGAGACCTTTGAGTTCCTGAAGGCAAAGGATGTCAGGTGCTTGACGCGCCAGCCACCGATGGACATGTTCTGCCCGTGCCTTGATTGAATTGACATTCCATGTTGAGATTTTCATGAGAGGGATGTTAATCCCCTGAATCCGATCAGAAAAGCCCTTATTTCCGGCACGGCGTTAAAAGATCCTGCTTGGATTCATATACAGAGGTCTGAATATCCATGTAACCCAGGATTGTATGAGAGATAAAATCATGAGACACCGCCTGAGAGAGTGTGTGATCCTTGAGACAGGATAAATCAATGAGCTTATCTTCGGCTGTAACTGAAGGAATCCACCAGATCATGGGAATATGTGTCTGTTCCTTGGGCGCAATCGCATACGGCATAGCATGAAGATAGACACCATTTTCGCCCAACGACTCCCCATGATCAGAGACATACAGCAGGGCAGGGTTATACAGATCCGTATTTTTTTTAAGAATAGCAATAATTTCCGATAGGACGAAATCAGTAAATAAAATCGTATTGTCATAGGTGTTCACAATTGATTCATGGGTGCAGTTCTGAATATCACTCTGTTGGCAGTCAGGCAGAAATTTGGCATGTTCACGCGGATAGCGTTCAAAATACGTGGGGCCATGGCTACCGATAATATGCAGGTATAAAACGCCGCTTTGTCCCTTAAAAGAATCAATATCTTTTTGGATCAACGGCAAAAAAGCTGTGTCGTGACAGGTATTGCCGTCACAAACATTTTTCGTTTTGATGTCCAGTGTCATGAGGGGAATACGTGCGGCAACACCCTTAGAGCCACCGTCATTTTCCATCCATAATTGTTGAATGCCCGCATGCGCAACAATATCAGTCACATTATCGGAATTTTCAAATAGGTGATGGTCATAGTGATCATGCCCCAGCATAGAAAATATACAGGGGACAGAGACAGCCGTTTCCGTCCCGCACGAGGTGGCTTTCTGGTAAGACAAAACCCCCAAATCACGTGTGTAGGCATTTGTGGGGCGGTTATATCCGTTGAGCTCATAGTTCATGCTTCGGGCGGTTTCCCCGATGACCACAATCAACAGATCTTTTTTGGGAGAATGAGGAGACCGGTCAATATATTGGGCGTCCAGACCCTTTTGTTCAAAAGGCATGAGAGGGATGTTAATCCCCTGAATCCGATCAGAAAAGCCCTTATTTCCGGCACGGCGTTAAAAGATCCTGCTTGGATTCATATACAGAGGTCTGAATATCCATGTAACCCAGGATTGTATGAGAGATAAAATCATGAGACACCGCCTGAGAGAGTGTGTGATCCTTGAGACAGGATAAATCAATGAGCTTATCTTCGGCTGTAACTGAAGGAATCCACCAGATCATGGGAATATGTGTCTGTTCCTTGGGCGCAATCGCATACGGCATAGCATGAAGATAGACACCATTTTCGCCCAACGACTCCCCATGATCAGAGACATACAGCAGGGCAGGGTTATACAGATCCGTATTTTTTTTAAGAATAGCAATAATTTCCGATAGGACGAAATCAGTAAATAAAATCGTATTGTCATAGGTGTTCACAATTGATTCATGGGTGCAGTTCTGAATATCACTCTGTTGGCAGTCAGGCAGAAATTTGGCATGTTCACGCGGATAGCGTTCAAAATACGTGGGGCCATGGCTACCGATAATATGCAGGTATAAAACGCCGCTTTGTCCCTTAAAAGAATCAATATCTTTTTGGATCAACGGCAAAAAAGCTGTGTCGTGACAGGTATTGCCGTCACAAACATTTTTCGTTTTGATGTCCAGTGTCATGAGGGGAATACGTGCGGCAACACCCTTAGAGCCACCGTCATTTTCCATCCATAATTGTTGAATGCCCGCATGCGCAACAATATCAGTCACATTATCGGAATTTTCAAATAGGTGATGGTCATAGTGATCATGCCCCAGCATAGAAAATATACAGGGGACAGAGACAGCCGTTTCCGTCCCGCACGAGGTGGCTTTCTGGTAAGACAAAACCCCCAAATCACGTGTGTAGGCATTTGTGGGGCGGTTATATCCGTTGAGCTCATAGTTCATGCTTCGGGCGGTTTCCCCGATGACCACAATCAACAGATCTTTTTTGGGAGAATGAGGAGACCGGTCAATATATTGGGCGTCCAGACCCTTTTGTTCAAAAGGCATCTGATGCGTAAAATACTTATCCTTTGTATATTTGACGGTGCTATGAATGACATATGTCGGCACCAATCTTTTCTCTATTCCTTTATGGTTACGCCCGATCGCGGCGTAATCAACATAATAAAGTACCCAGATGGTTCCGATGATGGCTAAAGAAATCGCAACAGAGAGACATTTGAAAACAATATCTTTCAACAAAGGCGGGTGTTGAATCTTGATCATAAAAAAACCAAGAACAGGTACTAAACCTGTCAGAAACACCCATAAAACCAAGCTCAGATTCAGGTAGCTTCCCGCTTCGGCCGTATTGGTTTCAAGGGTGTTTTGAATCATTTCCGTGTTCATGTAAATGCCGTAGGTAAAGGTGGCATAATTCACCACGGCAGAGAGCAAGATCAGAAAACCAAAGAAGAGCTTTTCAAAAAATTTAATCGAGAATGGCGTAAATAAAACATTAAATGCCGACACCAGCAAAAAAGGAACGGAGATTAAAAATCCGATTTTAACATCGTCTATCCCGGAAATGATTTTCATTCCCTCGCGCCAGAACGTCATGTTGAGAATAGCCGTGAAATAAACGGCCAACATCAAGGTAAACCAAATCGCCGGGATTTTGATCTGAGGTATTTTCATGACAATGTCATTACCACATAGATTGCTCGAGGCAACTATAAAATTGTTTTATATCAAGGTGTTAATGAGAATGAATATCACACCGAAAAACTGGTGCCGCACCCGCAAGACGAACTGGCATTCGGGTTATTGATTTTAAAAGTTGCGCCGATGAGGTCATCTACAAAGTCAATGACCGCCCCCTGAAGATAGGGAAGGGAGATTTCATCTGTGATAACGGCGGCACCGTCTTTCATAAAAATATGGTCGGCATCATCCGTTCGATCCGTCAGGTCAAATCGATATTCAAATCCCTGACACCCGCCACTATCCACGATAATCCTAAGTTTTAAACCGGGGCTATTATTTTGTGCCTGAAGGGTTTTGATGCGGTTTACGCAGTTATCGGTTAATGTTAGGGTCATAACTATATTATATGGGTAAACATGACCGAAAAACAACCCGCCGAACCTGAATATCAATATTGCGCGCTACCGCTGGCACCTTATGCCTGTAAGCCTGAAGACACGAAAGGGCGTGTGTATTCGGAACCCGAAAGTGCCACGCGCACGCCGTATCAACGGGATCGGGATCGTATTATTCATGCATCGGCATTTCGTCGTTTAAAGTATAAAACACAGGTTTTCGTGTATCATGAAGGCGATCATTATCGGACACGGTTGTCCCATACTTTAGAGGTCGCGCAGATTGCCCGGTCACTGGCGCGGGCGTTGTGGGTGAATGAAGATCTAACCGAGGCGATTGCGTTGGCGCATGATTTAGGTCACACCCCTTTTGCCCATATCGGGGAAGAATATCTTCAGGAATGTATGAAACCTTATGGCGGCTTTGAGCATAATGATCAATCACTCAGGATACTTACTAAGCTGGAGCGAAAATATCCTGGCTGGCCGGGGCTGAATTTGTCCTGGGAAACGCTTGAGGGGGTGGTCAAGCATAATGGCCCTGTCTTACGCACGGTGCTTCCGGCGACTTTGAAAGAAGTTCAGCATACAACAGATCTTCGGTTACATACCTATGCGTCCCTTGAGGCTCAGGTCGCGGCCATTTCCGATGATATTGCGTATAATAATCATGACGTTGAGGACGGCCTTCGCGCGGGCATGTTCACGCTGGGGGATCTTGAGTCGCTCACGTTGTTAAAGCCGATTATCAAACGCGCTCGCACCGATTGGCCGGATGTGTCGGATCATTATATTATCCAAGAAACAATCCGTGAGATGATTGGGACGATGGTCATGGATGTGATGGCGGAAACGCGTAAGCGCCTAGAGAAGACAAAACCAAAAACACCAGAAGATATTCGCAAGGCCGGCGAACAGATGGTGGGTTTTTCCCCTGCGATGTTCAAACAGGTGGAAGAATTACGGGCCTTCCTGCACAAAAAAATGTACCGCCATTTCACCGTGAACCGGATATGGCTCAAGGTGGAGCGGATTGTTCCTGACCTGTTTAACGCTTTTATGAAACGCTATGCGCTGTTGCCGGATCATTGGCAGGAAAGGGTCGAAGAAGCCGGGGGATTGATCGATAACATCGCGCAGGCGCGGATTGTGTGCGATTACATCGCCGGCATGACAGATCGATATGCCATCCGGGAACATGAACGTTTATTCGATCTTTATTGGGACATCAGATAAAACAAAGACTTAGGCGGGGGATAAGTTTGGTGTCCTTCCGGTCTAATGCTTTACGAAAAGTCACTTTTTCTTTAAGGTCAAAGCCAATTGATTCACACATGTATTCTTATTTCTGGATGAGAGGTAACCCATGGCACCGCGCAACGATGATTTTGACAATTATGATCAAGACGGATTTTTCGCCAGTTTGAAACAAACGATCGCCTCAGCAGGCCCGCGTCTGATGATTGGGGGCGCAGTGCTCGCGCTGGTCGTTCTGGGCGGTATCTTCTGGGGGGCCTATCCATCCGCGGATGATCAATCCCAACCTGTTCCGGTGGTTCGGGCGGATATTTCTCCCTATAAAACGGCACCGGATGATCCGGGAGGGATGGAAATCGCCCACCGTGACAGCACGGTTTTCTCCTCTATGCGTGATGGGGAAGAAGCCAAGCCAGTTGAAAATCTTCTGGCGGATGAAACATCTGAAGAACCCATGCCGAGATCACAGCTATTTGCTGGCCTGAATACGGGGGCCGAAGAGATGGCGGCGACGGCGCCGGCATCAGGGGAGACCACAGATCAAACGGCGGCCATTCCGTCGGCGATGCCGCCTCAACCTAAACCCACGTCACAAGGGGATCAGGCGGTGTCTTCGACGCAGACCGCATCGCAAGATCAGGTGTCACCTGATCAAGCCGTGCAGGATATCGCGCCTGCCGCGGGGGCGGCGGCAGCGGATGAAACGCCTTCGGTTGATATGAACGAGGCGGCCTCTGTAGCGTCCCAATTGGAGCCAGCCGCAGGCGCGGCCACGGCGGCACCGAAAGTGATGAAACCCGGCACACACTATGTTCAGGTGGCCAGTATCCGGGATAGTGCCCAAGCCACCAAAGAGTGGAAAAAACTGACCGCGATGTATGGTTCATTGACTGGGATGTCCTATCGGACGGTGGCGGCGGATCTTGGTGCCAAGGGTAGTTTTACCCGCATTCAAGCAGGCCCCATGAGCAAAGCCGAAGCCGACAAATTATGTTCGGCGATTAAGGCAAAAACGCCGGGCGGCTGTATGGTTGTTGGAAAATAAGACCCGCGTGCTTCCGGCGATTTTTTCCAGTCACTCTTTAACGTTGTCGGATTCTGAAGCCCGTTTTTTCCGGGAGTCAGATCCCCTAGGTTTTATTCTCTTTGGGCGCAATATTGATACCCCTGAGCAAGTCAAACGCCTGACAGGTGAATTACGCCATAGTGTTGGCCGGGATTGCCCCATTCTGATTGACCAGGAAGGTGGGCGTGTGCAACGGATGAAGCCGCCGCATTGGACGGCGTGTCCTTCGGCACAATCTTGTTCATCGGTAGAAGATGTTAAAAACGCGGCTCGGATCATCGCGCAGGAACTTGTGTCGGCCGGTATTGATGTGAATTGTGCCCCGGTGATGGATGTGCTTCATCAGGAAACGCATCAGGCGATTGGGGATCGCGCGTTTTCCGATGATCCGCAAGATGTTTTCCAAAAAGCGCAGGCTGTATGCGATGTCTTTTTGGAATATGGGATCACGCCGACGGTCAAACATATACCGGGGCAGGGACGTGCCGCCGTGGACAGTCATCATGATCTCCCGGTCGTCAAGGCCTCTGTGGCGGATTTACAGGGTCATGATTTTATCCCTTTTTCCCGGATATCGCGTGCACCAGAGGCACGGTTAATCTGGGGGATGGTTTCCCATGTGGTGTATGAGGCCATTGATCCAGCCTATCCGGCGACTTTATCCCCTGCCGTGATCAAGGTGATACGGGAACAAATTGGGTTTGACGGGTTATTATGCACCGATGATATGTCGATGGGAGCCTTAAAAACCTTTGGGAATATCGCGGAAAACTCTAAAACCGCGCTGGAATCCGGCATTGATATCGCGCTATATTGCTGGGCACAGCTAACCGAAATGGAATCATTGGCATCGACGTTGCCCCGCATGTCGTCTGCCACGAAGAAACGATATGACCGAAGCCGTATTCGAAGAAGATCCACCGCGTCAACCTGACCTTATGTCGGGGACGCATGACGTCGACTCTCTCTTGCTTAACATCGATGGATATGAAGGCCCCATTGATGTGCTGTTGGATATGGCACGTCACCAGAAAGTAGATTTGCGCGAAATTTCAATTCTACAACTGGTGCGCCAGTATCTGGCATTCATTGACCGTGCCACTGAAATGCGGCTTGATTTGGCGGCAGAATATTTGGTGATGGCGGCGTGGCTGGCCTATTTAAAATCCAGATTATTACTGCCCCGCGATAATGCTCTGGATGGTCAGCCCTCGGGTGAAGCGATGGCCGATGCCTTACAATTCCAGTTACGCCGACTTGAGGCCATGCGTCAGATGGCATCACAGTTGATGGCGCGTCCACGTCTGGGACATAACGTATTTCCTCGCGGTATGGCCGAAGGATTAAAAGTTTCGTGGAATCCCAAATGGCAAGTCACGCTTTATGATGTTCTAAAAGCCTACGGAGATATCAAACGCCGCGCCGAATATGCAACATATGAATTACCTATTTTTTCTGTCATGTCGATGGAAGAGGCCTTGGATCGTATGACGCGTATGTTAGGTAACCTGCCCCGTACCGGCCCCCACAGCGCGTGGGCAACCTTACAGAGTTTTCTGCCTGATAATATTAAAGATCCGCTTTATTTAAGATCCTCTCTGGCGTCAACATTCACCGCTGGGCTTGAATTGGCCAAGCAGGGAAAAGTTGAACTTCGTCAGGATGGACTTTTCCGACCCATTTATTTACGCACGGCAAACCGCCCCCCCCCTAGAGGAGACGTCACATGGAACAGATGGAACAAATTAAAGTACTCGAAGCGATGTTGTTTGCATCGGCGGAACCGCTGACCCCGGCCATGATCTATGAGCGTCTGGGTACCGAAGCCGATTTAAATGTGCTTCTGTCAGATCTCAAGGGGACATATACCGGGAGGGGCGTGGAATTGGTGGAAACGGGCGGCGCGTGGGCGCTTCGTACCTCTGCCGAAGCCGCGCCGTATTTAACGATTGAAAAAGATGTTGATCGTAAACTATCGCGTGCCACACTTGAGACACTGGCGATTGTGGCCTATCATCAACCCATCACGCGCGCGGAAATTGAAAATATCCGGGGCGTGGCCACACATAAAGGCACGTTAGATGCGCTCATGGAAATGGGATGGGTCAAACCGGGCAAACGGCGGGAAACCCCCGGAAGACCGTTGACTTGGGTGACGACAACGGCGTTTCTTGATCATTTTCAACTTGAATCCTTGATGGATTTACCGGGGATGGATGATCTGAAGGCGGCGGGATTACTGGATCGGCGTCCAGCCATTGAAACCGTGCCTGATACGCGTGATTTGTTTGACAATCCCGACGAAGCCGCAGGAGATTTGCTGGCGGGGTCTTCTGATGAGGATCAGGATGAATTTGATGGATATGATCAAGACGACGAGGCCTGAGATGAAATTTATTGATTGGGTGCGGTTGATTGTAGGGATTGCTGTTGCCGCAACCGTAGCCGTTAATTTTAATAAAATAACCCAGATGATCGAAGAAGAATTATACTATGCCGATACAGGCGGCGACGCGTATGATGAATATTAATACATATCATGTGAAAGGGTAAATCCATGGGTCCAAGTATATGGCATATTTTGGTTGTTCTGTTGCTGGTGTTTCTGATTTTCGGGGCCGGAAGATTGCCGCGAGTCATGGAAGACATCGCCAAAGGGATCAAAGGTTTTAAAAAAGGTATGACCGACGAAGAAGATCCGAAACAGATCCATCAGACGACTGATACAAAGAAAGATTAAACCCCGTGTTTGATTTTGGATGGTCTGAACTGCTGGTCATTGTGGCCGTGGCTGTTTTTGTCATAGGTCCAAAAGACATTCCCAAATTGTTATACAGCGTGGGGCGGTTTGTGCGGCGGATTCATTATATTCGTTTTGCTATCTCTCAACAATTCGACGATATTCTCAAGACAGGGGATATCGAAGAATTACGCCAGGGGGTTAATTTTGATGCCCCCAAGACGGATGAACGTTCGGCAGATAAAACTCTGGCGGAACATGACATTTCCAAGATTCAGGAAAAACCGTGATGGATAAACCGGACATACAGCCTATAGATGAAGGAAGGCCGCTTCATTTATCGTTGGGTGACCATCTTCTGGAACTGCGAAGACGGTTGATGTGGGTTTTTTTGGCCATGATGTCCGGGATGATCTTATGCTGGTTTTTTGCCGAAGATATTTATGGATTTCTGGTGACGCCGTTGGCCGAAGCGATGTCAGCCACCGGGGGTACCAACCGGCTTATTTATACCAATTTGACCGAAGCTTTTTTCACGTATTTACGCGTTTCTTTTTTTGCCGGGGTTTTTTTAACTTTCCCGGTATTACTGGTTCAAATCTGGAAATTTGTGACTCCGGGATTGTATCAAAATGAACGCCAAGCTTTTTTTCCTTATTTGGTGGCCACGCCGATCTTGTTTTTTATCGGGGGTGCGATCGTTTATTTTGTGGTCATTCCGATGGCCTGGCCGTTTTTCCTCTCGTTTCAAACGGGCGCAGAAGCAACTGTCCTGCCCGTTCAACTCGAAGCCCGGGTCAGTGATTATCTGGATCTGGTGATGACCCTGATCTTTGCGTTTGGCCTATGTTTTCAGATGCCGGTTATTCTGGCACTTTTGGGACGCGCCGGTATGCTGACCGCATCGTCCTTAGCGTCATTTAGAAAATATGCTGTTATCCTGATTTTTACTGTGGCGGCCTTTATCACCCCGCCGGATGTATTATCCCAGTTCATGCTGGCGGTTCCGTTGATGGCTTTGTATGAAATATCTATCCTGATTGTGCGTCATACTGAAAAGAAGGCATCCTGATGGCGGTTTTATCTGAATATTGTCGCCGCCGAGAGGCAGGAGATATTCGATATGACCCGGCGCAAGAGCAAGCGGCGTTATTGCTTCAGGGGCTTTTTACGGATCTGATACACATTAAAAAATCTCGTTTTTTTAAAAAACCTCCGCCAAAAGGTATTTATCTTTATGGCGGGGTGGGACGCGGAAAATCGATGCTGATGGATCTGTTTTATGAGGCCATTCAGTCAATGATATCGGCACGCCGGGTGCATTTTCACGCCTTTATGATTGAAACGCATGACTGGCTTCACCAGCACCGGCAGGAAAAACTATCGGATCTGATGCCCCGTTATGCGGCAGAGGTGGCAAAACATGTGTCCGTGATCTGTTTTGATGAATTCCATGTGACAGATGTGGCCGATGCCATGATTTTATCCCGCCTTTTTACGGCACTGATGGATAGGGGGGTTGTGGTCGTGTCCACATCCAACTGGCCGCCTGAGAAATTATACGAGGGAGGACTTCAGCGAGATTTATTTTTACCCTTTATTGATATGATTTCATCCCGGATGACGGTTTTTCATTTGGATCACGGCATTGATTATCGGCGGGCCAATGAAGCAGGGGCATCTTCGGAACGCCATTATTTTTATCCTTTGGGGTCTGCGGCAAAAAAATGGGCAACAGAAAAATTCTTTGTTTTTTCGCACGGCGTTTTACCTGCCGTGAAAACCTTGCGCGTTAAGGGGCGTGATATCAATATCACCTTTGCCGGAAAAGTGGCACGGCTTAACTTTTCAGAGATGTGCGAGCGTCCACACTCGGCAGAAGATTACTTAGAAATTGCGCGACATTTTGATTACGTCATTTTTGAAGGCATTCCCAAAATGGGATATGATCGGCGTAATGAAACTAAAAGGCTGATGCTTTTTATTGATGTCATGTATGACCAGAAAAAAACCGTGATGATCACGGCAGATGCCCCGCCGGATAAATTATATCTAGGTCATGATTACGCGTTTGAGTTTGACCGTACGGTCAGCCGACTTAAGGAGATGGCACAAGGCGGCCTTGTGTAGCGCTTCCCTGAACGGGTTTTGCCGGTTCGATGATGGCGGGGTGAGCTGTTTTGGGCCATAACGCAGACAGATTTATCACATCATTTTTTAAGCCAAACGCAACAAATGCAAACAAAATGGGCACGGGGGCTATACAAACAGCTAGGGTAAGTTCTGTTTTTACTTCCTTAACGCGGGTTGGCAATGATTTCTTAGGCATCTATATTTCCTAATTATAATTTGGTATTTATATAAGTTTGTGGAAGCTGACAATGTCAAAAGCGTGTCATAACGTCAATATATTTTTGCTATCTGGCTGATTTTCTTTGAAAAATAGGGTTTAATAGAGGGTATGTGGAAAGTCTTGAAATCGTTACTAAGCGTTTGGCAGGTGACCTATGAGCAGGCACGGGCGCAGGCACAGGGCGGAAATGAGGCCGAGCGATTAAAGCTGGCGCAGAGCACCCGTACGCACCAAGAGATTTTATATTACCTAGCCGAAAGCGACCCCAGTGCGATTGTGCGCGTGGCGGTGGCGCAGAATAAACAGACCCCCCTTCAGGCGGGTGCGATTTTGGCCAAGGATAGGGATGTCGATGTGCGTCTGGCGCTGGCCGGCAGGCTTGTGAAACTTCTGCCCCATATTTCCCAAGATAGGCAAAGTCAGCTCTATGCCTATGTTGTTCAAGCGATGGGCACACTGGCATTGGATGAGGTGCTAAAGGTACGTAAGGCACTCTCCAGTGCCTTGAAAGATCATGCCCATACCCCGCCTAAAATTGCAGGTCAATTGGCGCGCGATATTGAGCGCGAAGTGGCAGAGCCCATCTTGCGTTTTTGTGCCGCCCTGCCGGATGCGGATATGCTGGATATTCTCTCGCAACATCCCGCAACATGGGCCGTTGAGGCTGTGGCTTCACGGGAGCAGGTGAGCTCTGCACTCTCTCAAGCCGTAATCGATACCGGACAAGGCAAAGCGGGGAAAATATTGCTTGAGAATAAGGGGGCTCATATTGGGGCTGATTTGCTCCGGCATATTATTGAACGTGCGAAAGAATACCCGGAGTGGCATACGCCGCTGGCGGTTCGAAAAAACCTACCCCCGGAGATGGTCAAAATGCTCGCCGATTTTGTGGATGAAAAAGTACAGGCAATCTTATTGGGACGAGCGGATATAGATGAGGCAACCCGCGCCGATATTTCTAATGCCGTGCGTCGGCGCATGGATTTTGAACATCACCACCATGATCCACTGGAGAAGGTTAAAATTTTGATGTCTCAAGATCGGTTGAATGAAGACGCCTTGTCAGATGCGCTCGCGATGCGTGATGATGCGTTTATGACAGCCGCCTTAGCCGTTTTATCGGGTACACATATCGACACGATTAAAAAAGTTTTAGCGTTACGTGCGGCCAAACCTGTTTGTGCTGTATGTTATCGGGCAGGGGTGTCTATGCGGTTAGCCTTAAAAATTCAACAGGAAATGGCAGGCGTTCAGGCGCGTGATCTTTTGTATCCCAAGGGTGGCGTCGATTATCCGCTGACCGAAGATGAAATTAATTGGCAGTTAGAATTTTTAGGAATTAAAAAATAGAAATGCCCGTTAGGGACTATTGGGTGCCAGCCCGCCGCCTATTACATTTTCTGGGCTTCCGTATCGTAACCGATCAGATATTCTTTCCTGAAGCAGATTAATAGAATTCCAAACAAAAACATCATTGGGTACCTGACGACCTAAAAAATTTCGGTGTGTATGATGCGTAATCTCCCCACCAAGACTATGAAAAAATTTATGCGCGGACGCATTTCCCTGACAGACTTCGGACACAAGGGTGGCGGAAGGGTTTATGCTCGCGATGATATCGGCTAATTCTTGCATCATCATCACGCCAAAATATTTATTATTCACTTGACGATGTTCAGGTGCAACATAGATGGCATTCACTTCAAAACACTCGGGGAGAGTTTCGTGCGGACTGAACATAAAAAAACCGAGCACGGAGCCTGTTCCGGCGTGATCTGCTAGAACGTGAATTCTTTTGGTACAATTCGAATCTTCAATATATGAGAGCCATTTTTGTATTGTCTGTTCAGAGTTAAAATTTTGCCAGTCATCTGTGGGGATTGTGTTTTGATAATTTTCCTTCCAGCCAGCGAGCA
Organism: uncultured Pseudobdellovibrionaceae bacterium; assembly: GCA_964654245.1. Taxonomy (GTDB): domain Bacteria; phylum Pseudomonadota; class Alphaproteobacteria; order Micavibrionales; family Micavibrionaceae; genus UWPOB-MICAV1. The sequence continues at coordinate 43,390 of CAZZGO010000002.1, forward strand.
TAATCTCTATCAGGCGGGGAATATCCTGCGACTTTGCAGATCTGACACTATACACATGCTGGCTACCCATAAAATTACATTATGTAATAACACACATCTCGTCAACATACAAAACAGAGCCCATGGGTTGGGACTGGTCGCCGCGTGAATTGTGACGTATTATTTTGAACAGAATCAATATCATGACACTCATAACAAAGGGATATGAACATGGCACGCGCAAAAATTGGACTGGTTGGGGCAGGCATGATCGGGGGGACGCTGGCGCATCTCATCGGCCTTAAGGAATTGGGGGATGTTGTTTTGGTCGATATCGCCGAAGGCGTGCCACAAGGCAAAGGGCTGGATATTGCTGAATCTTCTCCGGTCGAGGGATTTGATACGGCCTACACTGGAAGCAATGATTATTCGGCGATTGCCGGATCAGATGTTGTGATTGTCACGGCGGGTGTCCCGCGTAAACCGGGGATGAGCCGTGATGACCTCATCGGCATTAATTCCGGGATCATTAAAACTGTTGGTGAAAATATCAAAAAACATGCGCCCGGTGCTTTTGTGATTGTGATTACCAATCCGCTGGATGCGATGGTTGAGGTTATGCAACGTGTCACAGGTTTTGCTCCCCATATGGTGGTGGGGATGGCGGGTGTTCTGGACTCGGCACGTTTTCGCTATTTCTTGGCGGAAGAATTCAAGGTGTCTGTCGAAGATGTGACCGCCTTTGTTCTGGGGGGGCATGGCGATACGATGGTGCCGCTGGTTCGATACTCAACCGTTGCCGGTATTCCGCTTCCTGATCTGGTGACGATGAAATGGACAACGCAAGATAAGCTGGACAAGATCGTACAACGCACACGTGATGGGGGCGCGGAAATCGTGGCGTTGCTTAAAACAGGTTCGGCCTTTTACGCCCCGGCTTCGTCGGCCGTGGCGATGGCCGAGAGCTTTTTGAAAGACAAAAAACGCGTGCTTCCCTGCGCGGCAAAACTGAATGGTGAATATGGGGTCAAAGGCCTTTATATCGGTGTTCCTGTGATCATCGGCAAAGGCGGTGTTGAAAAAATTATCGAAGTGAAACTAAATGCTGAAGAACAAAAAATGTTCGATCATTCCGTTGGTGCCGTTAAAGGCCTTGTTGAGGCGGTTGATAAACTCGCGGCCTAAAGTCATATATTATATAGCAGGTGTGGGGACTTGCTCCGGTGTAACGTACCCTGCAGGAACTGGCGGTGGCGGCGGTGGAACTGTGATGTAGTTCTGAGCTATAGCTGTTGGCGGCGAAGCCTCTGTACCCCGTGCCGGTGCGTTCCGGGGATCTGTAGACTGAGCGAGCGTCAATAAATTACCATCCCAATATCTAGGGTCAATCTTACGTACATAATCATATGTCTGTGTGTGCCAACGGTTTGGGTTCCCTGTCCCATGGGTTGCACGAACTCCCTCGATATGTCTCATCCATTCTGAATCGCTGGCGTTGGGGTTAATGCTTCCGCCGTATGTAATAGCATTAGGCCCCCCATTATAAGCGATCAACGCTTTACTCTGTGTGCCGTATTCGCGTCTTAGATCTGCCATGTGTTGTGCGCCGGCTTCAATTGATTTACGCGGGTCTATAAAATCATTTATTGAGTTCAAACCAAGTCTTCCCATGTGAAATCTAGGGACAATCTGCGCAATGCCACGAGCACCTTTATGAGAACCAGCTTCCGCATCGAATTTTGATTCTTGCCAGAATTGGTTGACCAGCATATTACCGTTCAAGCCGTGCCGTTCGGCGGCGTTTAATGTCATACGAACATAACTTTGACGGTTTTGAATCTCGGCAAAATCAAGCCTACTTCCCGCAACCGTGCGTAGGATAGATAGGCGCGGGTCGTTGGAATCTTTAATATCCATCATCATGGCCACATGAGGATGAAGTAAGTTTTTATTGGAATCTAAAGGTGAAGATCTAAAATTTCCCTCACGTACTGGAAAATTAATAGCATTTTCAAAGCCGTTAGGAATGTTTTGAGGGCGCGGGTTGGCGGCGTCAAATGAACGGCCTAATGTTTGATCGCCGGCGAAAACATGTCCATTTTCACGCATATTTCTTTTAACGTCTGGGCTGAGGCGCGTCAGTATTTCTGGGTTATCTTTAACAAACTCTGCAATAGCTCTCGTCGTTCTTCTGCCCCATATGCCATCTGATCTTCCCGGTGTATATTCTTCATCTCTCAAAGCTTTTTGGATAAGTCTAATTTTATCAGGCGTGATGTCCCCTTGTGTCAGGATATTTTTAAGAAACTTATCCGGATCCGCACTGGCTTGATGTGCTAAGCGGGCAATACTGGGCGGGCGCCGTGACATATCCTAATCTTTCAAAGAAAATTAACTAATTATTAATTTTATCTTATTTGGATCTTAGGGTGCAAATTTAAGGTTCGATATCAGCTGACCCTTAAGGGTGTGGCACAGGTACCATCTTGGCAAACATGGCCTTGTCCGAGGTCGTGATCCCTTGGGCGGCATCGGCGATTTTAACCTTCATGCCTCGTGATGATGACCCGGGCGGGGCGGTTACGAGACGAAAAACTTTTAGACTACGTTTTTTAGCGGTACCTTGAGCCAGTCTGATGATGTCTTTTTCCAGTTCCTGCACGCGCTCCAGACAGTGCACATATTCCGGTTCCTGATTGAGATCAAGGAACATACCGACACCGAATTGCTCCATTTTCTGTTTCAAGGCTTTATCTTTTGTTTTCCAAGCATCCCCTTGAAAGCGCAAGGCTTCCATTTCTTGACGCAGTTTTCGAATTTCCAGTTGTTCATCTTCCATGTTTTGCGCCACATGGTCGTGCACGGTGATTTCTTCGAACGCCACATAGAGAGAGGGTGCCAGTTGTCTGAACTGATTTTCGTCATCAAAGGCAGAGGCCCACTTATTCTTTTTCGGTGAGGGAGTTCTAAGAGATGGGGGCGTGATATCAAAAGGTTTCTGTTCAAAGGCGTCTTTTAACGTTTCATCCGTTTGAAAAAAACGATAACCCGCCCTGAACACATCAAAATCTTCCTGCGTTGGAGTGAGAGCCCGATAATATCCCAGCGCATGATATCCTGGCTCAGTGGCAGTAGCTTGGCTTTTTTGATCTGGCATAATGCCTATATCCTAACAAATAAGGGCATAAATTTCAAATCAGGCGTTTTTTAAAGGTGTTATTGTAAGGCTGGGGCTGGGGACGATAACGCAGGTTGAGAACTCATTTTCGCCAAAGCGGATTGAAATCCTGACATTGAAGGGGTTTCGGTTCTTGCGTTGGCTTGGGGTGTGTTTTCAGCAAGCTGAGCCTTAATCTCTGGGGGGAGCTCATCCAGTTTTAATTTACCTGATTGTAAATCCCGTAAAACCTGCTGGCGTTGTTCCAGACGTGCGCGCATCTGTTGGTCAAACGCCAATGCGCTTACGCTGTATAATTGTCCATCGTCTCCGCGGTGAACTTCTTCAGCAGACAGACCCGCATGACAGGCCCCTTGCCGGGCTTCCATCGCCCGTTTTTCCTCGATTGTCTTTATGATATTCCCTTGCGCATCGCGCAACATATCTTGCGCGGTTACGGGGTTTGAAAAGGCACCATTAATATTCCGCATGGCTTCGGTAGTGCGGATATCGCTGGTGATAAAATTGGTAACATCCTTAAAGCTAAAATTTTTCTCACCAATTTGAAGAATTTGTGACCAGGTTCGTTGGCTGGCTTCCACGGCGTCTTGCTTTTTTTCCTCTTCCTGTTCGGCGCGAGGGCCATTTATGCCGTTCTGATGTTGACCCCGACGGGTATTTGTATGAAAGCCGCTATTGGCCTTGAGAAGGGCAATCTGTGAATCGGGGTCATCAATTTTTATGCCGCTCACTTGCTCCCCGAATAATGTTTTTAAAATTGGGATGTGTCCGGGGCGTGTCTGTGGATCCAAGCCCCGAATCCCGGCCACAGGCGGGAGGCGTTCTGATGGGTTTGTCTCATGGGTTGTGACCATGTACTTATTGTATCAAAAAGCGGACACGGAATTCAAAAACCAGCTATTTCAACCCGATAGACCCCCTGTGTATGGTGGGGTATATTCAACTTTCAAAGCGTTCAGGCCTGTGGTACATCAATAAACAGTCTTCGGCCAGATTGGCCATATTCTTTATATAACAAGGGGTTGTCACATGAATATCCATGAATATCAGGCCAAAGAACTTCTCACGAAATATGGCGTGGCTGTCCCCAAGGGCATTCCTGCCTTGACGGTGGCCGATGCGGTCTCTGCGGTGAAACAGCTCCCGGGGCCTTTATATGTGGTGAAGGCGCAGATTCATGCCGGGGGTAG
>CAZZGO010000002.1:47836-54168 GCA_964654245.1 uncultured Pseudobdellovibrionaceae bacterium
CGCGTGGCCGTAGACCCCGCCACCGGGTTTCAAGCCCACCATGCCCGTAAGTTAGCCTTTGGGTTGGGGTTCGAAGGTGAAACACATAAAAGCGCGATCCGGTTTTTTACGGCATTGTACAAAGCGTTTGTGGAGCTGGATTGTTCCATTGTTGAAATCAACCCATTGATCGTGACGGACAAGGGTGATGTTATGGCACTCGATGCCAAAATGAATTTCGATGACAATGCGTTGTTCCGCCAGAAAATGGTGGCTGATATGCGCGATGAAACCGAAGAAGATGCGAATGAAAAACTCGCGAAAGACCATGAACTGTCTTACGTTCGTATGGATGGCAATATTGGCTGTATGGTGAATGGGGCAGGTCTTGCCATGGCGACGATGGACATTATCAAGTTATATGGGGGTGAGCCGGCAAACTTTCTGGATGTGGGGGGTGGTGCCACGGCAGAGCGCGTGACAACCGCCTTCAAAATTATTCTGTCCGACCCCAGTGTGAAGGGCATTTTGGTCAATATCTTCGGCGGGATCATGAAATGTGACATTATCGCGCAAGGGGTCATTACCGCGGCTAAGGAAGTGAAGTTATCCGTGCCGCTCGTGGTGCGTCTTGAGGGTACGAATGTTCAGTTGGGTAAAGACATGCTGAATAATTCGGGCTTGCCCATTATTGCCGCGAATGATTTGGCCGATGCCGCGAAAAAGGTCGTTGAAGCCACACAAAAGGCAACGAAAGCCGCCTAGTTGTATCACATGCGCTAAAAGGAGTGCGTGAGTTTGACGCGGATGTTGGCGTTCATTTTCTGCGCCCATTTACGGTAATCATCATCCCATGAAAATCCAGTGATATCGCCGACATAGGCTCTGGTTTCCACATGATAGGCACTCGGGCTTGTGCGCCCGCGCTCATTGAAACGATCCTGTAAAAACATCAGGGCACGCGTTCCATTGGCTTCTGATCCCAGATTTGTCTGGATGAATCTGACGGCGCCGCGCCCTCCGTTGTACGCCATGAGTGCCAGTTTGATATCGCCGTTATATTCATTCACCAAATCACGCATATGTTCCGCAAAGGCGTTGATGGCCTTGCGGGGATTGCTGAGATCTGCATGGGATTTCAAACCATATTCGCGGCCGGTAGCCGGCATGAATTGGGCGATGCCGACGGCACCTGCCGGGGATAATCTTTTGCCGCTGATGACATCACTATTAAAATGTGCGGATTCCCGAAACAACTGATTGGCGCATATTTTCCAGTCAATATTCACGCGCTCACAGGCTTGGCGGATCCAAGCCACATATTGCCGCGCCAGCGGGTCACGATTCATTTTTCGAATAAGGTGCGGGCTTAATAACGTTTCGCGGGGCGTCATGTGCGCCTGTGTGTCTTGAACAAGAGGCGTCGTACTGACGGCGGGGGAAAATTGCTGGGTTAATCCGGCGCGAGCGGGGGTGATATCGGCTTTGGGTAAAGCCGCTTCTGATGGTACGGTACCTACCGCAAGAAAAGCTAAACCTGCGGCACTTTGTGTGAAGCCATAGGCACTCCATGCGGATATGTTCGCGATGGCAAGCGTTCGTTCGCGGCGTGATAAGCCCATGGCACTTAGCCCGGCTGCTAAAATTTCCGTGGGCATGGCAATCGTGGCCACCGCCAGCTGTTTTAATGCACCCGAATAATCCCGGTGCATAACCGTGCGTGCGAGATCTACAACACGTTTTCCGGCAAGAGAGAGTTCTGTGCGGACAGGTTCAAACCGAGATGTTATTTGTTCGGGTTTCGTAAGACGTTGCTGGTGGGCATGGGCATCAAACGCCTCTTCAATGTATTCATAGGCCAGATTTTGAACGTTGACATCAGGGTGTTCTAATGCACGCGCCATTTGTTCGCGGTTAAAGCGACTATCGAAGGCACTTAAAATAACAGCGGCTTGATCCCCTTGGGGCGAGCGCAAATAGGCTCCTGCCGCCCGGGGGCTCAGGGTTAATAATGTGTCAAAAACATCTTGATCTTCCGCGCTTAAGCTCATGGTCACACATAGGTTGCCCTCATCTTATATCAGGAATGTTAAAAGTTTATGAAAACAACGAGGGTATGTGAATCAATCCATAGGCTAACCCCTTGATTTTTCATGTATGCAGAGGCGGGGAAAGGCTTTGAAATCGTCATCAGACTCTTTATAAAGAGTATGAATTAATAGATTCTCTCACAACACACACAATCAAGGAGTGTTCATATGGCTGTTCTGGTCAATAAAGATACCAAAGTGATCTGTCAGGGTTTTACGGGGGCTCAGGGCACCTTTCACTCAGAACAGGCACTGGCGTATGGAACAAAAATGGTTGGCGGCGTGACCCCTGGGAAAGGCGGCTCCGTTCATTTAGGATTGCCTGTGTTCAACACTGTTGAAGAAGCCAAAGCCAAAACCGGATGCAATGCATCGGTCATTTATGTACCGCCCCCTTTTGCCGCTGATTCAATCCTTGAGGCGATTGATGCCAAAATTGAACTGGTTGTCTGTATTACGGAAGGCATTCCTGTGATGGATATGGTTCGGGTTAAACGTGCGCTTCAGGGATCAAAAACACGTCTGATTGGCCCGAACTGCCCGGGGGTGATTACGCCGGGCGAATGCAAGATTGGGATCATGCCGGGGCATATCCACAAACGCGGCAAGGTTGGGATTGTATCTCGTTCGGGTACGTTGACATACGAAGCGGTGGCGCAGACAGGCGCGGTAGGCCTGGGTCAAACGACCTGCATTGGGATCGGCGGAGATCCTGTCAACGGTACAAATTTCATTGATTGCCTTGAGCTGTTTATGGCGGACGAAGAAACGCAAGCCATTTTGATGATCGGGGAAATCGGCGGAACCGCGGAAATCGAAGCGGCCGAGTTTTACAAATCGCTCAAGAAGAAAAAGCCGATTGCCGGATTTATTGCGGGGGCAACCGCACCTCCGGGTAAACGCATGGGACATGCCGGGGCGTTGATTTCCGGGTCGGATGATACGGCGCCTGCGAAAATGGCGGCCATGCGCTCTGCCGGGTTTGTGGTATCGGACAGCCCCGCGGGCTTAGGCGATGCTGTCATGAAGGCCATTGCGGCCTAACATCAAAGGGGAAGCCGATGTCTGACTTCCATGTGTTTGAAGATTCTGAACTTTCCTTAATTGTCTCCTTGCCGGTACGTGTGGGTGCGTGGATGGCTCGGCAAGATGATGATGTGAGATCTCAGCGTGACGAACAACGTGAAGTCAGAGCTTTAACCGCCGTTATCGAAGAACTCTCGAAAATAAATAAATCTCCTTTTGCCGCCGAACTCGCTCAGCGTGCGCTGGGCGGTCGGTCGCTCTGGGGAATCTGGATGGAAATGCCTGAAGAGGGTTTGTTTTCTGACATCACGCGGGCTTGTCATATGGTAGACGCGCGGATGCCGAACGACACAGGCAAAGCCTTTCGTTCTGCCCTGTGGCGGGTGGCGCGGGCGGTCGCGATGGCTTATGGAGAATCAGAGGCAGAGAACGCCAGCGAAAATATGTTTTCAACCCTGGTCAGAAATCTTGTCGATAAATTGGAAAGTGCGACGCCCGATGATCCTGCGCATGTCAGTCCAAGCGAAGCTCAGGCCTTGAAAAAATTAAAGGCCGCGTTACAAAGTTAATTAATCTTTTGATTTAACCGGAGCGGGTGCCCCCCGAACAGATATATGTCTCAAAACCTGTCTTTTCTTACTGGCGTCAACGGCGAATATATTGCGCATTTATATGCTCAATATTTAAGACAGCCCCACCAAGTCGATACCAGTTGGCAACATTTTTTTGCCGGCCTTCAGGACAGTGAACTATCTGTTCTGCGGGAATTACATGGCGCGAGTTGGACGCCGCCTGAAAACCGAACAGAAAAAAATGGATTTACACCTCCTATCATGACGGCATCATCTTCTGCGTCTGCGCCGTCACCGGTGTCTGGTGATGCACGTCAGGCGTCACGCGATTCAATCGGGGCCTTGATGCTCATACGTGCGTTCAGGGCGCGTGGACATCTGGAAGCTGACCTCGATCCGCTTAAGCTTAAGGAAAAAAAATCTCATCCTGAACTTGATCCATCACATTACGGATTTTCCCAGGATGATTATGATCGCCCTATTTATATTGGCGGCGTCTTGGGGATGGAAACAGGTACGATGCGCGAGATTTTATCTGCCTTGCGTACGATTTATTGTGGCACGATCGGCGTTGAATTTTTACATCTGACAGACCCTGAAGAAAAAAGCTGGATTCAACAGCGTATTGAGGAGCCTCGCAATAAGACCGATTTTACCCGTGAGGGAAAAATCGCGATTTATCAGCGTCTGGTGGCCGCTGAATCTCTGGAAAAATTCCTTCATACCAAATATGTGGGAACCAAGCGTTTTGGTCTTGATGGCGGCGAAGCCATGATCCCCTGTATCGAACAGATCATGAAGCGGGGCAGTCAGATGGGGCTAAAGGAAGTCGTCGTTGGCATGGCGCACCGTGGCCGTTTGAATATTCTCACAAACGTCATGGGAAAACCTTTCACGGCCTTGTTTGCTGAGTTTCAAGGCGTCCCTAGCGTGCCGGACGATGTACAGGGTTCAGGGGATGTGAAATACCACATGGGGACATCCGGCGACCGTGAATTTGATGGACGGACGATCCATTTATCACTTACTGCCAACCCATCACATCTTGAGTTTGTCAATCCTGTCGTTGTTGGCAAAGTACGCGCCAAACAGGCACAAAGGGAAGATCAGGATCGCACCGCCGTGATGCCTATTTTGATTCATGGAGATGCGGCCTTTGCGGGGCAGGGTGTCGTGGCTGAAACATTGATGATGTCCGAACTCCCGGGCTATCGTGTGGGTGGCACGATGCACATCATCGTCAATAACCAGATTGGTTTTACGACGACCCCTAAATACAGCCGATCAGGTCCTTATTGTACGGATATGGCCAAAATGCTGGCCGCGCCTATTTTTCATGTGAATGGAGATGATCCAGAATCTGTGGTTCATGTGGCACGTATCGCCACGGAATTCCGGCAGAAGTTTAAAAAAGATGTTGTCATTGATATGTTTTGTTATCGCCGTAACGGCCATAACGAGGGGGATGAACCAGCCTTCACGCAACCTCTGATGTACAAGCGTATTAAAGATCAGGAAACAACCTGTGCGCAGTACGGCAAAAAACTGATTGCTGAAAATGTGATGACCGAAGCCGAAGTCAAATCAACGGTTGATGATTTTATGGCCTTTTTAGAAAATGCCTTTGAAGCCACAAAAAGTTATCGGCCGAATAAAGCCGATTACCTGGAAGGCGCATGGACAGGATTCAAAACGGCGCCCGATGATGATCGCAGAGGTGTTACATCTGTGAATGAAACTGATTTACGGGCCGTCGGAAAGATTTTGACAGATATCCCTACAGGTTTCTCTATCAATCCAAAAATTGAACGTTTAATCGAAGCCAAGAAAAAAATGTTTGAAACAGGCGAGGGGTTTGATTGGGGTACAGGTGAGGCCTTGGCATTCGGCACGTTGCTTCAACAAGGTTTTGGTGTGCGTTTATCAGGTCAGGATGTGGGACGAGGTACCTTCTCCCACCGCCATGCCATCATGTATGATCAATTGAACGAAAATAAGCATATTGCCCTCAAGGCACTGGCGCAAAAAGATAAGGGTATGCATTTCGAAGTGCATGACAGTCCACTATCTGAACTGGCCGTGATGGGGTTTGAATATGGCTTTACATTGGCCGACCCCAAAACGCTGGTGTGTTGGGAAGGCCAATTCGGGGACTTTGTGAACGGTGCCCAGGTGATGATTGATCAGTTTATCTCATCCGGTGAGACGAAATGGCTCCGTATGTCGGGATTAGTTTTGCTTCTGCCGCATGGATATGAAGGGCAGGGGCCGGAACATTCTTCAGCGCGTCCTGAACGGTTTCTTCAATTATGCGCCGAGGATAACTGGCAGGTCGCCAATTGCACCACACCCGCCAATTATTTTCACATTCTGCGCCGGCAAATGTGCCGCGATTTCCGCAAGCCTTTGGTCATTATGACGCCGAAATCACTTCTGCGTCATAAGTTGGCGGTTTCGGATTTGGCGGATTTTGCAGAAGGTACCTCATTCCACCGTATTCTATGGGACACTGATCGCGACACACTTGCACCCGGTAAAAATATCAAGCGGGTCGTGTTGTGCACGGGCAAGGTTTATTATGATCTTCTTCAGGCACGTCGCGACCGTAATCTTAAGGATGTGATGATTGTTCGTGTCGAACAACTCTATCCTTTCCCGGCTTTGT
>CAZZGO010000003.1:0-41782 GCA_964654245.1 uncultured Pseudobdellovibrionaceae bacterium
CCGAAGTGCGTGATCGTTCCAACGCGAATTTCCTGTGGTTTATCAAGTTTGAACGGTCTTTCCGCGAAACGGAACAAGAGTTGCACATCCCCGGGAGCCTACCTGCTTCCGGTCATCTTCCGGAAGAATTTTCGATAAAGACCGGAGATAAAAATTATGACCTTTCTGCCGACCGACCGTTACGTTTGTCCGCATCCGCACAGCCCGGTTCAGGGGGGGCGGACTCAGGACTTGAAACAGGCGATGCAGGAGACAATGTTATTTATGTCACTTTCGGCATGTTCAGATCTTCACAGGGAGAAGCTGTCTAGTTCTGAGACGCCGTCTTGTTTTTCTAAAGGGGGTTCCCCGGCCTTGAGATGCGAACATGACACGCGCAAAAAAATAACACTCTCCGCTGATCATCCGGATGCGGATCATATGGGTGCGGGCGATTCCTATGATTGTATCTCTCAGATGGGCGGTTATGACCTGTGTAGATTTGTCCATGTCACACCTCGGCGAAATGCACGTCATGTGATTGCACTTCCGCAGACGGCACATCCCAGCATTCAGACCGATGCCGATATTTTAGGCTGGCTGGTGGCCTTGGCGCAGGAAAGCCCTGTGGCCGGCGGTTTGTTATCTCAAGCGATGCAGACAGGATGGCGGGTAATGTTTTCTGATCTAGGCACGGGGTCTTATGAAATCGATGTCATGGATCAACGCCTTGTTCTTGATCATCAGGGTGTCAACCCGTCCGCATTGATCCGCAGTTTATATTTTCGCCATGAACTTCTAATCTCGTTTTTGCGCGGGCTTCGCGCGATCTGGCATGAAAATATGTCTGGCGAAGCAGTCGATCAGATGCGCCCGGATGCATTTTTGATGGCGGCGCGTGCCCGTGAAGCCGATATTGTGACGACGACCTTGCTGATGGCGTGGGAATTACGTGCCGCCGGGTATGGTGATTTATGGCGTCATGTGATTGGCTCCGAAGAGGGTGATATGGCCTTGGTCTTTACCCGCACGCTGGAACGTGATCCTTCGGCGATTTATTCCGGCTTGGCTCTGGCGCGGGCTTTTGTCTCTTGGTACCAGCAACCCGCGCGTATGGCCGTGTGTGACCATGCGGCACTTGAATACCTGGATAGTGTGATCGCCGAAGACGGGGCGCAGGCACTGGGGCAAGCGCCGCTCACGGCGCAGAACATTGAGTCTTTGACGGCTTTACCCGATCAAACGGGATATATGAAAGGCCGCGGCCACGAAATCATCAACAACCCCGATTTCTGCGCTTTTCAGGATCCGATCAACGAAGCTCATTTATTCCAGGTCATGTATGATAGCCGTGTGGTGAACCGGGGCGGCGTGCCCTTTCGGGATAATAAGCTGGCGCGGCGTATTTTCCCGGATGCCGAATAATTGTTAAAAGATCTGTGATGCCTCTACAGGAAAAAGCTGATTTTTGATCCTAAGTGCGCTACATCTGGGGTATGTCACCCCGCACAAAAAAAGAACCCATTCAGGATTTTTATCTCTACCTGATTTCAGATGCGACTGGAACTACGCTTCAGGGGATGGCGCGGGCGTGTCTGGCGCAATTTGACGGGATTACCCCCACCGAACGTTTCTGGCCGATGATTAGATCCGAAGCCCAGTTAGACCGGGCGATTGACGATCTCAAGGAAAACCCGGGCCCGGTGCTCTATACCATTATTGATAAAAAACTACGCAAGAAACTGGAACGGGTTTGTACAGAGTTACATGTCCCGGCTATGCCGGCCTTAGACCCCATCATGCGCGGATTGTCGGCCTATACCGGGCTTCCCACCAAAGGGGTTCCAGGACTTCAGCATGCCTTGGATGATTCATATTTCAAACGGATTGATGCCGTGGATTTTGCGTTGTCGTTTGATGATGGCCAAGAGTTAGAGGGGATCGAAGACGCGGATGTCATTCTGGTGGGGGTATCACGGACGTCGAAAACCCCGACCTGTATTTATCTGGCGCGCCGGGGGATTAAGGCCGCGAATATTCCGCTTGCACCGGGCATACCCTTTCCCGAATCCGTCGCACTTCACAAGAAACCTTTATTTGTGGGGCTAACCGAAGATCCGGCGCGTTTGGTGCATTTACGCCGCACCCGGCTTCAGGCGGCGGAAGATGATAAATATCTGGGCGATAACCTATATCTGGATATCGATAAGGTTGAAGAAGAAACACGGCTGGCGCGTAAACTTTTTTCTCGGCACAAATGGCCGGTGATTGATGTAACGCGCCGGTCTGTTGAAGAAACAGCGGCTGAAATTTTTATTCTGCTCCAAAAGCACCTCTCGCACCTTAAAAAAGAAAAAGAAAGCGAGATCAAGGTATGACTCAGTACCAGCTCATTCTTGGTTCACAAAGTCAGGCACGACAGCAGATGTTGGAACAGGCCGGCGTATCTTTTGACTGTATCCCGGCACATGTGGATGAGCAGGCTCTTAAAGAACAATACCAACATAAAACACCCCAAGAACTTGCCCATATATTAGCCACAGCCAAGGCAGAAAAAATATCACGGGATCATCCATCTGCTTTCGTGATCGGATCAGACCAGATTCTCGTGTGTCAGGGTCAGATATTCACCAAGGCTCAGGATACGCATATGGCGCAAGAAAATTTGAAAAAACTACGCGGCAAAACACATGATCTGATATCTGCCGTGACAATCTTTCGTGAAATGCGGGCAATATGGTCACATGTCGATACCGCGCATATGACCATGAAAAATTTTTCGGATGATTTTTTAGAATCCTATTTATCCCGAACCGGTTCGCTGCTGACGTCTTGCGTCGGATGTTATGCGCTGGAACAAGGGGGCGTCAGATTATTTCAACATATCGACGGTGATTTCTTTACGATTTTGGGTATGCCTCTCTTGCCGCTTTTGCAGGCATTGGAAGACTATCAGGTGATCTCATGACGGTTTTAAAGGCGGCAGTGATTGGATATCCCGTTCAAAAAAGCAAGTCCCCCATAATTTATCGCCACTGGCTTCAAGCCTATGGCATGGCGGGAAGCTATGAAGCGATTGAGATTATGGCAGATGAATTATCCGCCCGCCTTCCCCAACTTATTGCACAAGGATATAATGGCTTGAGTGTCACCTTGCCCCATAAACAAACCATCATGTCTATGTGTGATGAGATTGATGATACAGCGCGGGCGATAGGTGCCGTCAACAGTATCCAGATTAAAGATGGAAAATTATATGCTACGAATACGGACTCATTTGGGTTTATCCAGAATATCAAAATAGCTGTGCCGGATTTCGTCTTTAAAAATCGCCGGGCATGTGTTTTAGGTGCAGGCGGCGCGGCACGGGCGATCATTCAAGGACTGATTGAACAGGGTGTGACCGATATTATCGTCACTAACAGAACGCGTATCCGTGCAGAAGAAATGGTAGCAACTTTTCCATCGCTTCGGATTGTGGATTGGGCGGAAAAAGACAGGGCACTTTCGGGCATAGATTTATTGGTCAATACGACATCTTTGGGGATGGAAGGACAAGATAGGCTGGATATATCTTTGGATTATTTGCCGCCGTCTGCCTTGGTCAATGATATCGTCTATTATCCCTTGATGACGGATTTGCTCAAAAACGCAGAAAGCCGGGGGAATAAACCCATTACAGGTATTGGTATGCTCATCCATCAAGCACGCCGATCTTTTCACAATTGGTGCGGTGTTGACCCCGTGGTCACGGATGACTTGATTCAGGCGGTGCTGTGATGTGGGTGCTGGGTTTAACGGGATCTATCGGCATGGGAAAGAGCACCGCGGCATCTATGCTCCGCCGAATGGGTGTTTTCACGCATGAATCGGATCACGCCATTCACCAAGCACTCGCGCCGGGTGGATCTGCGTTTGAAGAAGTTGCCGTGACATTCCCCGAGGCATGGGACAAAAAAACGCATACGATTAACCGTCAGATATTAGGAAAGATTATTTTCGACAAGCGAGAGGCGCGTCAAGAACTGGAAAAAATTCTTCATCCGGTGGCACGGCAGGCTCAAGAAACATTCATCAGACATCATGCGCGTATGGGTCAAAAATATGTTTGCCTTGATATTCCGTTATTGTTTGAAACGGGTGCCGAACATCGGGTGGACGCGGTGATGGTGGTGACCGCGCCTTTTGATATTCAGCGGCGGCGTGTTTTGGCACGTCCCGGTATGACGGAAGATAAATTTCTGTCTATTTTAAACGCGCAGATGCCGGATGCCGAAAAACAGGCACGGGCGGATTTTGTGGTATCCAGTGGCTTGGGATATGCCCATTTATATCAAGATATTTATCAGGTCATACATCAGATCAAAGGAATGACTTATGCGTGAAATCGTTTTAGATACAGAAACCACAGGCATGGATCCGGCAACAGGGGATCGCCTGGTTGAAATCGGGTGTGTTGAATTGGAAAACCATCTACCGACAGGACGGACATTTCATACTTATTTAAACCCCGAGCGGGATGTTCCGGCAGGTGCGGTTGCTGTTCACGGCCTGACCGAAGCGTTCTTAAAAGATAAACCTTTGTTTGGGGAAGTGGTGGCTGATTTTAGGGATTTTGTGGGGGATGGCCATTTGGTGATTCACAACGCCGAATTTGATCTTAAGTTTTTAAATGCAGAACTTAAGACATTTGGCTTCCCGGGCTTTGACTGGAAACGCGTCACCGATACGGTCGCCATGGCGCGTAAAAAATTTCCGGGATCGCCCGCCAATCTCGATGCGCTGTGCCGCCGGTTCAACATAGATAATTCCAACCGAACACTTCACGGCGCGTTACTCGATGCCCAGTTACTGGCGGAAGTATATCTGGAACTTCTGGGCGGCCGGCAACGCGGTCTGGATATGGGTTTATCCCGCCCCGAACAGACACAGATTGTAACGGATCGTCCGCATCGCCCCTACCGGGAACCAAGACTATTTCCGGTTCATGCGGATGAAGAATCAGCGCATGAAGCGATGATGAAGCAGATCAAAAAATCTTAAAAATTTTACAAGGCGTATTAGGCGTTACCAGCCACACCGTCAGAGGCGGGCGCAAAACGTGCCAGATATAAACCGCGGAAATCAACAGGGTTTAAGAGTAACGGCGGATATCCCCCCGACTGGGTGGTCATCGCAATCGCATGACGCGCAAAGGGGAATAATATCTGCGGAATATCGACGAATAAAATGGCATGCGCCCGCGCCGACGGCACGTCTTTTTGTAAGGAGAGGATGGATCCATAAATGACTTCCGCGATGAAAACCGTTTTCTCCCCGCGCTTGGCGGTCACGGTGATTTTGAGCAAAACTTCATGGACAAAGGCAGTCTCACGTTCTTCGATTTGTTTGGTTTCGATATCGATATTCATGTCCATTTCGGGCGGCTGAAGACCGGGACGGAGCATGTCAGTCGCATTCGGGTTTTCAAAGGACAGATCTTTCACATACTGGGCGTGCAGGACAACGGGCAGGCCGGGGGCTTCGATGGTTTTGGTCGCGTCTGACATAAATATTCCTGTGGTCTTATAAAATTGTCTTGGTTAAAAAATGTTCCTAACGCCTATCATGTGGGCGCGCATCACTCAAGGGTTCTCGTGGTTCGGGTACATGTTCATAGGTTCCTTCAATGATATCCCCTTCAGGGGTGCGCGCCTGAGCCGTCTTAAGCGCAAAATGCTTTTCGACATAAAGTTTGATGATCTGACGTACCGGGGGAATCAACAGTAAGAACCCTATAACATCTGTCACAAACCCGGGGATCATCATTAAAAAACCGGCCACCATCAGGCATAGCCCGTCAAAGATGGCACCTGCTGGCAAATATCCCGCCGATAAATCTTTACGGGCGCGAGTCATGACGGAAAGTCCCTGATATTGAACTACATACCCCCCCACAAGAGCACTGAGGATACAGAGTAAAATCGTTTTCAAGGCTCCGATTTCACCGCCAACGGTGATAAAGATAAAAACTTCGGCCAGCGGCAGAATAAATAAGGTCAGAGCGAGGATCATAGTCTATGTGCCTTGTCAAAACGGGGTGCCGCGCACCATATAGGTCTTTTAAAGTTAAAAAGCAGGACTGGCAAAGGCTTTTGGCAGTATGCTAGGGTAGGTCAGAATTTAAACAGTAAAGGAAGTGCAACGTGCCTGCAGATTTATTGATTTACGCGCTGGTCGCGGCGGGATTGGTTTTTTGGCTGAAAAGCATTTTGGGCACCCGCCACGGAGAGGAGCGCGAGCGTCCCAACCCCTTTACGGCGCCCCCGCCAGATACCCGTCCGGCCGCAGATCAGCATAAGCCTGCATCCCCGGAAGAGGCTGGTGAAACAGCCCCGGGGTTATTCATGAATAACGGTCCCGCATTGGCACTTCCGCGTCATGTCACCTTGTTGGAACAGGCACAATCCGGTCTTCTGGATATCATCAACCGGGATGCGTCCTTTGACCCGGGAGGGTTTGTGCTCTCGGCGCAGGATGCATTTGTGATGATCGTCGAAGCTTTTGCCAAGGCCGACCGCGAATTGCTCCGAGATCTGTTGACCGATCAGGTATATGCCTCCTTTGACGCGGCTTTACAGGCCAGAGATAGTTCGGGTGAAAAAATAGCCACCGAAATTCATGCCATTCGCCGGGCAGATATTCTAGAAGCACGTTTGGATCGCCACATTGCTTTTATCACGTTGCAATTTACAGCGGATGAAACCTGCGTTATCACGAATAACGACGGCAAAGTCATTTCCGGCCATCCCGACCGTGTCACCGAAATGGTGGATGTCTGGACATTTACGCGCGATCTGAAATCCAAAGATCCCCGTTGGCTGGTGTGTGAAACGCGTGACGGCGAAACCCGGGAAGATCACAAAACACCTGTTCCCGACGCGGGATAATATCTTGTCTACCCGTGACACAGGGCGCGGGATAGGTAAAAATATCGGCATGAGATTCGCGCCGCTTCTTTTTGTCCTTTTCTTATCTGCCTGTGCGGCGGGAAATTCTGGCTCTCTGCCGCTACCTGAAAATACGCAGAAAGAAACACTGGTTTTAACCCCGGCTGGATTTGGCCAGCTTCCGGGATGGACGCAAGATGATCTGACCGACGCGGCGTCTGCCTTTCAAAAAACCTGCGCCCGCCTTTTAAAAATCAAAGACCCAAATAAAAATATGGGGTCTGACGATAGATGGGGAAAAATATCAAACTGGCAGGCCGCTTGCCGCGATTTTTTAGGCATGAAGGATTCAGCCCCCACGGCCTTGCGTGAATTTTTTGAAAAGAATTTTATCCCGTATCAGGTATCATCCGGTGATAACCCCGAAGGATTATTTACGGGTTATTATGAATCTAGTCTTCAGGGGTCACGGACGCGAAAAGCCCCCTATCTCTATCCGCTTCGGGGTCGTCCGGATGATCTGGTGATGGTGGATTTAGGATTATTTCGTGATGAACTTAAAGGTCAACGTATTGCCGGACGTGTCGAAGATGGAAATTTAAAGCCTTACCAAACCCATGCCCAGATCAACGCCGGAAAATTACCACCGGATCAGGACAAACCCTTGGTCTGGGTGGACAACGCGGCAGATGCTTTTTTTGTTCAAATTCAAGGATCAGGTCTGGTTGAATTAGACGATGGATCGACGATGCGGATCGGTTATGCCGGGCAAAATGGACATCCTTATTACGCGGTGGGGCGTGAGTTGGTCAAACAAGGTGTCATGCCCAAAGAGCAGGTATCGATGCAGAGCATTCGCGCGTGGATGGATAAAAACCCCTCCGAGGCACAACGTCTGATGGAGACCAACCCATCCTATGTTTTCTTTCGGGAGATTGAAGGTGAAGGACCCATCGGCGGTGAGGCCGTTCCGGTTACGGCGCTTCGGACATTGGCGATTGATCGATCCTTGATGCCATATGGTTTGCCGATCTGGCTGTCGGCAGAGCATCCCGATCCGTCGCAACCCCGCATGGAACGATTAATGTTCGGGCAAGATACAGGCGGCGCTATTCGGGGGGCGGTGCGCGGGGATGTATTCTGGGGTCATGGGCCTGAGGCCGAACATTGGGCAGGTCTGATGAAATCCAAGGGGCAATACTGGGTCTTGCTTCCGAGAACCATAGGCGTTCCGTGACACGGATGTTAGAATCAAAAAACCCCTTCGCTTTTTTCTAAAGCTTAGGGGTTTTTCTGATGTCGTCGCCCTCAAGGAAGGACGGCTAAAAACTTGTCACTGTACGCGTGTTTCGTGAAGAAACAGAAAGGCGTACATATCGCACACAGGCCTATATTTTGTATGAATTCACCTTCACATACTCAGCGCCCAAAAGCAATGTTTTTTAAGGATTTGTTAATAACTTTATGATTTCTGAGCGATATCAGGAACTTAAAGGGCGTGTCCGTAAGCATAGCAAGCAAAGACTGGCCGCGTACAGAAATAGCCCCAGCTGATAGCTTTGCCAGAATCCAAATCCCGTGAGCGAGAGCGCACCACATCCGGCAAAAACGGACACCAGTAATTTTTGATGGGTGCGGGGTGCCTGCCCTATTTTTCGCCAGATCATCACCGTGAACCCGGTCAACAGGATCGCGCCCAGCGCGCCGAATTCCACCCATATCTGAAGCACCGAATTATGCGGATGTAACACATGCGTTGAATTAACAAATTTCATGGGTTCATCGCTGGCGAGAAACCGAACCGCCTCAAGCCCGTTGCCGATCCAAGGATGTTGAAGGGCTTCGGTGGCCACAAAATGCCAGATGACAAGACGATGCGGAATACTGGCGATTTGAAAAATCGTGCCATGTTCCAACTGATCCGGTACCCATTGATAGGCGTAAATCGCCAGCCAAGGGGCGAGAAGAATAAGCCCACTTAAAAGAACGGCACAAAACGCCCATAATATTTTCTGCCCCGGGTACCACAATAAATAGGCCGCAATACCCACAAGAAAACAGAGCTGGGCTGTCTGGCTATTGGCGTGCCACAGTGCCGATCCGACGCCTGCGCACAAAAAAAGCGCGAGGGGGAGTTTCATTTTTTTGTGAAGCGCACTGTGGAGAACAAGCCATAGAACCGGAATAAAAGAGACCGCCAAAAAAACTTCTGTCCGGTTATATCGGTTCGTGAGCCATGGATCGTTGGGTAGACGGTCTGTCACCCATTGAAGGACAGGAAACCCATTCATATGTTCATACGCGACAATCAATCCGCCGATGGCCAAAGGCATCGCCAGCAAGACAGGCAAATAAAGATGCGGGGTAAAATCAATCGACCGCAGGGATGATAAAAATAACAACCCGGTCATTAAAATAAGGCCGATCATCAGACCCTTTTCAAAACAAAACGCCGGATCCAGTGACCAGAGTGAACTAAGGGTCGCCAGTGCCGATATGCCACCTAAGAAAAAAACTTCCCTGCGGTCAGAGGCGATCCATTTTTTTGTCTGCACCCAGAGATAGATGATCCCGATGACACCACACACAGACGGCAGGAACGATAAAGACCGAGGGATGATGGTGGCCGTCAATACGATCACACAAAATAAAAGGCCGAAAAAAAACGACGGGTCAGACAGAGTGCGGCGAAGTCGATCCGGCAGGGTCGAAAAAAAAGGTGAAACAGGCATGGCCTATTCCACCTTGTTGAGCGTGTCCTGACAAGGACATTGTCAGGGTTGCTTTGAAATTTATGTGAACGCCTTACTCGGCGGGCGCATCCAGTTCGTCTTCTATGACCGTATCCCCCAAGGCAGATGGCGCAATATTATTAAACCCGCCCGGGATTTCTTCGGTACCAAAATCAGGCGTTTCTGCCCCCGCCGCCGTTTCCAGCGCATTCAGATCTTCAGGTGATGTGCTATTTTGCTCCAGCGCGAGTTCGTTTTGCGTTTCTGTTAATTGGCCGGTGGCAATTTCCATGGCCTTTTTTTGTTCCTTGACGATCCCGTTTAACATGGTCATGCCGGGGATAGCGGCAATCGCAATGGCTACGACCGCCATACAGAGGAAAATAAAACGAACCATGATCTACTCCTGTTAAAAAGTTTAAAACGTATCCTGAAACCAGTCTCCGACGCCTTCGATGTCACGTCCGGCACCATCAAATGTATTGCTACAAGCCGAAAGACCGATACCTGAAACCATCAAAAGACATATTAAAATCAAAGCTTTATTCATGTACAGCTCCTGTTTTTATAAAGGGATTAGTCGAAATTATACGTTCCTTTAAGTCCTATCAGAAGCCGTCTTTGGGTCAAAGCCCTATTCTTAATTAGTGTATACTATTAACATAATATAAGACAAATTCAAGATAAAAAACACGCATGGCTGAAATTTGCTTTGGGGTATCTGGTTTTGGCACAATGAAAGAGTTCAAAATCATCGTAAAGGGTCTGTCATGAGAATTCGCCTAAGACACCAGCATACGGCTTCTTTTAAAGGGACGGATGGGGTGTGGCGCATGGTGAAACTCCCGGCGCAATCTTGGTTAAAACTGGAATGGCTCTATGGCATTGATTTTCCCTTGCAGGATGCGTTTACCGATGTCGTCAGCGCCCCGGAACAGGATACGGCGGCGTTAACGGATAAGTTGGTACAACGGATCGGGGAGCGTTTCTCTCAAGCCCTCAACACCCAATATGATCTGGTAAATGACAATACGCCTCATCCGGGACGTCCTTATGTTCGTCCGTCCAGTGCCGCGCTTCCGGTTTTTTATTTTCCCACCATCATGTCTATGCCTCAGGTCTTTGGCGGCCGTTTTTTCGCCCGCGCCCGCCAGTTTGATGATATGCAGATGCACCATTTTTTATATGATATGTTAGTGGCACGTCTTCAGACACGCCGCGCGCGCTAACACCTGAGGGCTCCCCCGCCGGCAAATTTCCGGGTTTTTTCAGTTTTTCAATAGGTTAAGCCGGTTTCTGCTGATCTGGCATTCGACTTGCAACTCCCTTCTTTCAGAATAGTCAAAGCGGCGTGTTTTGCCCGGTCGCGGGCATGCCTGCCAGTGAGGAGCAACAGAGCATATGTCATTTCAGGCACTCAGTTCCGCCTTAAGCGGTCTTCGAATTGCCCAGCAACAGCTGAGTGTGATTTCCAACAATGTTGCCAATGTGGGCACACCCGGCTATACGCGTAAAATTCTACCGCAGAGTGCGCAAGTCCTTAATTCCACAGGACAAACCATCGGGGTTCAATCGGAAACCATCATTCGAAATGTGGATTTGAACTTAAGCCGGGATCTCTGGACGCAGGTCAGTGCCGTGAGTTCGCTGGATGTGAAATCGACGTATCTGGGCACCATCCAGAAATTCCATGGTCCCCCGGATAAAGAATTATCGATAGCGGCAGAAATTGCCCGCCTCAAGGATAGTTTTTCTGCCCTGTCTGATGCGCCGGATGATGGCTTTTTGCTTCAGGCCACATTGGATCAAGCCGGGAATGTGGCGCGGAAATTTAATGATTTCAGTGACCTGATCAACCAGATGCGTAATGATGCGCAGGACGAAGCGACGGTAGCCATTGAGCGCACCAACGACTTGCTCTCGCAGATTGCCGAACTCAATCAGCAGATTAAATCAGCGTTTAATTTGGGTCGTTCCACAGCCGCCGTCGAAGACCAACGTGATGAAGCGATCAAGCAACTGTCGGAAGAACTGGAAATTTCCCTGTTTAAACGGGGTGACGGGGTCATTGTGATACAAACCCGAACCGGGCTTCAACTCGCGGATGAAAATGCCGAAGAAATATATTTTAATCCGACCCAATTGGGCCCCGGCACGGATTACCCCAATGGCGTTTCCGGGATATTTGTGGGCGGAAACCCCATCAATAATCCGGGCGCGTTTGATGTGACCCAAAGTCGTCTGGGCGGGCGTATTGGCGGCCTTCTTGAATTGCGGGATGATATCTTGCCACAATACCAGGCACAGATTGATGAACTGGCGCATAAGATGGCCTTGCGGTTTGAATCACAAGGGCTTCGTTTATTCACGGATGCCTCGGGTGTTGTGCCACCCGATACCGCGCCGGATCCGGTTGCCGGGACACCTGTATCCTATGTGGGATTTGCCGGACAAATTCAGGTGAATGATACGGTGATATCCAATATCAATCTTATTCAACAAGGTACCTATACATCGGATGAAACCATCCCTTCTGGCTCTAACGTCGTGATTCGCCGTGTGCTGGAACATGCTTTTGGTACCGTAAATTACCAGGAAGCCGCTGGAACAACCGATTTAAACGTGGCGCTTCCAGCCACGGATCTTCAGCAATGGTTAGGTCTTTTTTCGCAAAACAATGTGGTCGCCGGGATTAATTTATCATCCTTTTCATCGCTGGATGATGGAAACCCTGTGACGACGACGGATCTATCGGGTGCGTTATCAAATTATTTTCCCAACTGGCCGAATGATGACCAATTCCAGATCACCTTTGAAGAAGCCAGAACCGGTTTGGGCCCCACGACGGTCACGATTGATTTAAGTGCGGCGAATACGAACTTTCCCATTGGCGGGGCGATTGATGATGCGCTGGATCAAATTATCGCCGAGATTAATTCCCAGATTGCCTTGGCCGGTGTGCCGGCCGGTTTGTCGGCGAGTGCCACGCGCAATGGTAGCGGCCAGTTGGTCATTGAATCACGAGGTAATATTACACTGGATGCCACCTTTGCCGGATCCATGGGCACTAGCGGATTTGGTGCCCTGGGGTTCAGTGAAGGCACATTCCAAACGGAAGATCCGTATTTTGACGTGCAGGTGGGCAATGGGGCACCCGTGCGCGTCACGATTGAACCCGGCGATACAACGGCTGATTTAATAAATAAATTAGAATGGGATGTGGCGACCCAAACGGGCGTGAGAGGATTATATGTCGATTTAGATGCCGGGACAGGGCGCCTCACGATTCGTCCGGGTATTGATGACAGCAATGCAGGCCCTGTCTATGGTGGTGATATACGCTTAGTCGGCGGGCCTTTCCGTACCATAGGCGCGGTCAATCCGGCACTGTCTGCCTTGCCCCAATCGGTCAATATTGTTTCTGCATTGTTCGGCAGTTACACAGTCAGTGGTCCCACGGTGACCGAACGATCCTCGATTGTGGATGTTCCGTACCGATCTGAAATCTCGGTAGGTTCTGGCACCTTTACGGGCACACGTTCCCGGTTCTTGGGCCCGAATGCGGATATTGATACCGGCATTTTAACGGCGACTACCATTTTGGATCTATCTCAGAAAGTGGTGAACAAGCAAACACAGGATATTACGATCACAGATACCCGCAAAGCTGATGAAACAACGCTGAAAGACCTTTTATCGCGTCAGTTATTGGATTCATCGGCGGTGAATATCGATGAAGAACTTTCGAATTTAATTGTGGTTCAGACGGCCTATGCCGCGGCGGCACGTGCCGTTACGGCGGCGGATGAACTTTTTCAAGAATTGCTGGATGCTATTCGGTAAATTTTAACAGGAGAATCTCATGGCTAATGTGTCAACACTCGGTGCCGCCCTTGATCAGATATCCCGGCTGAAAGTACAGCAGGGTCAAGTTGATTTGCTGACCATGCAAATTGCCACGGGTAAAAAGACCCAGTCATTTGAAGGTTTGGGCGTAGATGTTCTTTTGTCCAAACGGGCGCGGGCAGATGTAGGCGCGCTGGATACATATATAAATAATATCAAAAACACAGATCGCCGTATTAAGTTGATGATGAACGGGATCAAGGATATTCAGGAACAAGCCCGTACGATTTTAAATTCATTCGTGACTGCCGTTCAGGAAGGGGATTTTCCTGATTTTCAAACGATGAAAGATTTAACAGGGAACGTCAGCAAATTCATTATTGATACGATTAATCTTCAAGACGGCGATCGATATTTATATGCAGGCGCAGACTCGGCCAACAAACCTGTGACGGATACGGGTTTGTTTGAGAGCTTCTTAGGGGAATTTGTCCCAGATGAATCAGATTTAACCAATCCCCCCTTGGTGGCATCGGGTGTGATCGGTCAATGGGGGGATGGTTCCATTACAACATCCCAATTTATTGCCAGTTACCGCGGCGTGAATGAAACGTTATTAGGGTATTCCCCCAACATGGTGGATAACCAATCAGGAAGCGTCTTTGTCCGGGTTGATGACAAATCAGAATTTAACTACACGGTTTTGGCAGACTCTCCCGGTATCAAGGAAATTCTGACGGCGCTTAAGGTTTTT
This sequence comes from uncultured Pseudobdellovibrionaceae bacterium, assembly GCA_964654245.1. GTDB lineage: Bacteria > Pseudomonadota > Alphaproteobacteria > Micavibrionales > Micavibrionaceae > UWPOB-MICAV1. The sequence goes on from CAZZGO010000003.1 coordinate 14,241, forward strand.
GAAAACCTGCCGCCGCCGGAATATGCCCCGGGTGCCCTGAATGATCCTGCCGCCACCACCTTCGCCAATGATACTCCGCCCTTCCCGCCGCGCGAGAAGCAGGATAATTTTTATCAGGTATTAAATGACCTGACACAATATCTGGGTGCCGCGATTGATAAACTGGATGGGGAACAATTCAGACTCTCGCAGGTTCAAGCGCAAATCACCCGGGTAAGGGTCAGCCATGAAGAAGATATCAATTCACTCAAAAGCGTAATTTCATCCGTTGAAGATGTGGACTTGACCGAAGCTGCGACCAAAATCAACCAGCTTCAGATATCCCTTGAGGCGTCATTTCGGGTAACGGCCTTGGTGTCACAATTAACGCTGGCGAATTTCCTTTAAAAAAGTAAGAGGTCTATTTAAAAGACCATGTCATGGTCACGGTTTCGGCCGTGCCACAGGCTTGTGTGATGTTTTGGCTGTTTTGTTCCTCAAATCCCTCGCCCATGATCATCTCGCCGATCTGAAGCCGAACAAAATCCTCATCTGAGGAGGAAAAAACAGTGGCCAGTTGTGGACATGCCAGCGCGGGAACATGTTCAGAGGCAATTACCAATGCCCCGTCCTGACGGATGCTGGTGATTTTTTGATCCCACGCGTTGCGCAAGGATCCATCCGTAGAGGTCATGTCCAGTTGATGCAATTCTTTAATTTGCGCGATGGCGGCAGATATTTTTTGGTCACGCGAGGCCAACTTATAAATACCATAGATACCGGCGACCAAGCCTGATCCGACAATCATCGTGAGCAAGATTTCAGGAATCGAAATGCGGCGTTTTTCAGCAGGCGGACGTTGCATGGATGCGTTCCCTTATCCCTGGCGGATGATCACGGTATTTCCGGAAATATCTGCGCGCAAGCCCAGTGGGTTTAACATGTCGCGCAAAACTTCGTTCCAGGCTTTGCCCCCTTCCCATGACACACTGCTTCCGGCGTCAACCCCGTCTTTAAAGGACAGGGCATAATGGGCAGGAATAACTTGAGAGAGCGCGAGTGCTAGAGGTAAATCTTTGCCAAAGCCGACGGCCTGTTCAAACCCGCCCGAAGGTGCGGCCGGCGGCGTATAGGCGGCTGGCGCGGCTGTATTTTTGGCCTTCATCGCAAGGTCAATTGGCGCGCGGCGTTGTTCAGGTGTCCGGGGGACATCATATCCCGGAAGCGGAGCCACTTCGCCGCCCATCATAGGGGACATGGCCGTGCCGAAGACCGGGGTGGCGCGCGGCGGCGGTGCCGCCAAAGGCATGCTTTCCACGGCACGCGCTGGATTATCCCCTTGCTGGCGGGACAGCATAGGATAAGGATCCATCGCAAAAGCAGAATCTTGTGCCTGTGCCGACATGGGCCGTACCGCAGGGGCACGAACGCCAGTTGATAATCCCCCGCCCAGCGCGACGGAGCCTAATAAACCTGTTTCTTCCATCATCGCGCGGTTGACATGATCATGTTCCCCCGCAAAAGGATCTGTGCCGGGCACAAAATTATTCGACACCGGAAAAGGATTGATGACAAGTTCACCTTTATACATCCCGGGGGGAACGCCGGCTGTTGCCGAATCGATAGCTGAATTATCATAGACCGCTTGTGCCCGCGTCATGGGTATCCGGTCTTGTTCAACGGCGGGTATCCATTCAAATCCGGCCCGCGCGGGAGAATAGGAAACGATTAACGAGAGGAACATCAGCCCAAAGCCGCGTATCATGCCATCACCTTTTTGTATCAAGTTGGATGGTTTTTTCTACCACCCCCACCCGCCGATACCAAGTGATTTTCATGAAAAATGCACGATCAAAAAAGATTATCCAAAATCTTCCAGCTTACGTCGCCGCATCGACAGCCAGGCCGGACGACGTTGACCTAAAAACCAGCACCGAAAGGCGCGAAGTGCCGAAGGAAAAGACAAACCTTTCCGTTCAAGAAAAACGAATGTCATGGTCAGGACAACCGTCAGGAACAGGGTAATCGGCCTAAAGTAAAAAAGCAGAATAAAATACGGAATACCAGCCCGTGCGTCCAAGCCAAAAAAACGCACCGGGCGCATGGTGTTGCGCCAGTGCCAGTTTTGTTTGGCGTCTTCGGTATCTTCTCTTGATCCCATGTGATGTGGCGGGCTTAATCGCCCCCGCCTGCCCCTGTACTTGATGATAGCATAATATAGGTTCGGCGGTCTATGAGACCCTTATCAAACAGGATTCCCGCCGATGTGGCCATGGTCTGGCCGTTGAATTGAATAATGCGCTGAATTTCTGCTGGCCATAATTTGAAATCCATGCCCAGAAACTTATCCCGGACATCGTCATTGAATCGCATCCACTCCCGGCATCCGACCCGCCCGCCATTGACCCGGGGTACAAGGGTTTGAGTGACAACAAGTCGCACTGTTTCCATTAAGGCATAGGCACGCTCTGATCGTTCATTGGGATCAAATGTGGCCACCATACGCTGGATGGTCGAGGCCACCCCGGTGGTGTGTGTGGTGGTATAAACCGTGTGGCCGGTTTGGGCGGCTTCAATCGCGGCAGAAATGGTTTCTTTATCCCGTGCTTCGCCGACAAGAATGATATTCGGTTTGCGCCGAAGGGCGTTTCTAACCCCACGGGCAAAATCAGGCAGATGTCGCGGCACTTCGGTTTGTGAAATCAATGACCGCGGGGATTTGATGGCATCATACACATATTCGATGGGGGCTTCGTAACACACGACTTTGCCGCATCCGCGTTTGCGTTCCATCAACATGCGTATGCCCGCGGCCAGTAAGGTTGTTTTTCCTGAACCTGTGGGCCCTGTCACAATCACCATGCCTTGACGGGGTTGCCATGACCGGATGATTTGTTCTTCGATGTTCAAATCTTTCATGGTTGGCGGTTCGTTGGGCAGAACCCGCATGGTGATTTGTGCTGAATCGCGTCCACGGGATAAAACGGGCGTGATGTTCACCCGAAAACGCACGCGTGTATACCGGTCTGGCCGCACTTCATAGGACAGATCAAGATCTGTTCCTGCCGCCAAACGCGCGACGGCATCGGGGCCATAAATTTTATGCAGAAAGATATTCATATCCGCTGCATCAATGGGACGGAATAATGCCGGATAAAGTGTACCATAAATTTCGTTATACACCGGACGATCTGTCTGAATGGTGATGTCGGATGAATTTTTTTTCACGCACCACAAAATCAAGGCGTCAATATGGGAATCATTAAACCGGGTGGGTTCATCCGGCCATGTTTCGGCAATACTGTCTTTGCCTTTGAGAAGGCTTACCGGTTTGCGGGCGACCATTCGTCTGTCTTTGGTTTAAGGGAGGAAGGACGGGTGATGGATAAAGCTCTGTCACCGACGCGCATTTCATTACCGCCGCCTGTGACACCGCGATCTGTTTGAAGCGCATAAGGCGGTGTAACCATACCTTGGGATAGCAACATACGGTAGCGCACCATACCTTGATAGTCCGCCACCAGTTTATTCAGATCATCTTGAAAAATCTCGTTGGCTTGATCAATACCTTCTTCCCAGCCTTCGGCGACCCAGCGCGACCAATCTTCACGCTCTTCTTTTGTTTCTGGGCGCAGAATATCCGGCGGCGGCGCTACCTCGCCCCATTCACGTTCTAGGTACGCGCGCCATGTACGCGCCGTGGACACAATGCGTGCATTGCGCGAAATATTCAGCACCCGGTCCGCCACCGCCGCATTATTGCCGCCAGCGTCAATGATCATGGCATCCAGCGATTCACCCACAATCGGGGGTTCAATCAATAGCCCCGATGGGGCGGGGATCAATAATTGCCGGAAATCAAAAACCTGATCCATATATCCGGCTCTGCCTTCCATTTCATCCCGGATGTGATAGGTGCGCCACGCCAAACCACCGCGTGCGCCGTAAGAAAAGGCCGCCTCTTTAATGGCATCCCGGCGAATATCAGTCGGCAATCCGGTTTCGGTCAGTTTGTTTTCTTTGGGAATATTCTGAAGTTCATACAACGAGGGCGGCGGAACACGCGATTCAAAATCATCGGCCTGAAGTGATGCCCGGGCATCATACGCCCACAGACACAGAAGAGACATCACGAGAGCCGAAGAGAGACGGAACATCGTCTATCCCCCCAATCCGGTCACGGGGGCGTAATGAAGCTCAATGATTTTGCGCACGCTATCCACCTTGATATCGGCGCGCACACCCAGTTGAAGACCAATGTCCCGCAAAATATCAATCACCCGTTCATTACGGGCATCAATATTCACCACCAGCGGCACAGGCGGGCGGCTTCCGACGGTTAGAAAATCATATCCGGCGCGGTCGGCCATCATTTTGCTGATCTGATCTGGTGGCCCGACCCAGTTGACGGTCATGGCGCGTTCTAATTCTTCGGGCGCATTGTGAATGGGCTCCACCGCCACGCCGGGGGATTTCGCCTGTTCCACCGCCGCCAATGTTTCCAGCGCGTTAGAGGCCTTGTCGGCCGCTTCGGCCATCATCAACGAAATTTTATCCGGGGAAGTCACGACCTGGGGGTCACGCTTGACCACGGGCTGACAGGCCGACAGCGCCGGGATCAGGAAAGCCGTTAATAAAAACCTTGAATATGTCACGTCCACGACCTTTGTTTTGTCCCTGCCTTAAAAAAACAGGCGTTCTTACTTTATGCGCTTGTCCAAGGGGGGGGCAAGCCATTGAAACCTATCATTAACAGGTTAGGCCACGCAATTTTGACCCTATATTATCCCCATTATTGACATAATTAATATTCCGGGGCTGGCGACTGGCAAAACGCCCCTAACGGGTTTGTTCATCCTTGATGAGCCCCTTGGCGCGCATGGCGGCAATGACCTTGCCCTTATAGGGTTTTCCATGGGTGGGCGTGCGGGAATGATAATGGGCAATGGCCTTGGGCAGGGAACCTGTTTCATCCATATGGCTTTTTAAAATCCAGGCGGCCACGCCCATATTGGTACAAGGATCATCCCGCACCCAACTTTTGGCGGTGCTTTCGGATACGCCCCAGCGTTCCGCCAGATCCGGTATCCACACGGTGTTGATCTGCATGGGACCCAAATCATGGGTACCGTTACTGTTGGGAACGGCTTGCCCGACTGCCCCCCCTTCGACTTGATAAATTCCCACCAGCACAGCCGGCGGCACAGAATAGGTCTGTGCGGCTAACATCAAACAGGCGGCCAGTAATTTACTCATGTCTTATTCAATCATCTCATAAAAAATTTAACAATTTAACGGGGGCGTTGGCTGTTATGAGGCATTTCCCTCGTCTGCCGGTTTTTTCTTGAAAAATGCCATAGGGTTACCCCCTGGATTACTTATCGGCGCAGAAGATGCAGGCGGCGGTGTGGGAGCGGTTACGGGTGGTGCCGCTGGATTTTGTGCGGGCGGTGGGCCTACCGGGGTCAGGCTGGCAGAGGCCGATCGTTGGCCCGCCGGAACCGCAATATTGAGCAAGGTTTCCAGCATGGATAAACGCACGTCGAATGCCGACCAGACATCCATGATATCGGGCGTTTTATCGGCCTGATCTGATGCCATGATCTTTAAGGTATGTGCCCGGTGGCATTCTGCGTAGAGTCTGGCCAGAGAATGCAGGATCATTAATGTCGAAAATTTAATTTCTGCCTCATCCGCGCCCGTGCCCATTAAATCCCCGCGCAGATTTTCCGCCCGTATATCCAATTTCTGGGCGATATCCGTCAGTAACTGGGTTTCAGGAATGCCATACGAAAATTCAGCCACGGCGGATAAGACCGGAAGTAAAGCGTTTAAGTAAAAAATCTGGCTTTGGCTGGCGTCATATAAGGGACGCGATCCATCCATTAATTTCAGGCGCGCTGTATGCCCTGCGGAAGGTGTAAAGTTTTGTGCCAGTGTCACAAGGGATTCAAGTGATTTAGACAGACGCCGGACATCCTCATCACCCGGAATTTTACCACTGACGCGATACAGTTCGGCGATCATCGGTCCTGAGAGTGCCGTTAGCGCCACGCGGATCCCATCAGCCTCATCTTCGTTTCCGGCCGTATCATTAACACCAACAACCTGACCCAGCGACATGCCAAGTTGAACAGAGGATCCCACCATCGCGGCCAGTGCCTTGGCCTGAGTTATATCATCCCCGCCCACCGCCGAGGCAGATTTCATCAAGGGTGTTCCCAGCTTGTCCAAAAGTTCAATGAGAAAAAGAGTGCGCGGGGTCATCACGTCATCAAGCGGTTAAAACACAGATCATGTGAGATACGATAAAGGCTTTGCCGGAAAATCGCAAAGCCTTTGATCAACCCGGTTTTTAAAAAGAGATGATCAGGACGAGGGCAGATCCGCCAGTACCGCGGCCAAATCCTTGGCTCTCCCCCGGATAATTTTAATCTCACCCGCCCGGTCGCGATAGACAGACAGCGGCGTTGCCGTAAACTTCCAAGCCTGCATCAAGGCCAGATTTTTCTGAACGCCTTGGGTGCTGACATCGGTTTTGGCTGGCAGGGGCTCTGTCCCATCCATATGTTTGAACCATTTTGTCTCACCATCGGGTGAGGCCAATAAAAAGGCGGCCTGCGCCAGTGTTTCCGCCCGGAAACCCACGGGGATGATCTTGACCTGAACCAGCCCTTTATCCAGATAATCCGTTTTTAAATCCTTGATAAATTCATGGCAGTGCGGGCATTGGGGGTCCACGAAAGAATAAATAACAGGCGCGCCATCTTTGCCCAGTTTGATCCAGTTCGAATTTTCAACGTCCACAAACATGCGTTCCGCCGGAGATTTATATTGAGCCGCTTCTTGGATCGAGGCGATTTCTGTTTTGGGCTTATCCGGTTCAACCGCCAGCATATCCAGAATTTCCCCGCCCTGTTTTTGTAAATCGCGCACTTGATCCACGGTCGCCATATTGCCATCCGCATCAAACAGGACACCCATGACAAACCCTTTTTGATCCGGGGTCACATAATAATATTGTTCCTGCCCTTGAAAAATGGTGATCCATCCATCCAGACCATTGCGTTTACCCAAATACCGGATCTGGGCTCCCTTATCGACCAGATCTTGAATAGATTCCGGGATCGGCGGCAGGTTGGCATTATTGGCCGGAGCGTCTTGCGCCTGAGCACCCGCGCCGCCTGCCATTAAAAGACATCCCATCAGAAGTAAAAATTTTTTCATGAGAAAAATATCGCCTTTCGTGGCACCGGCCACTTTGAATGAAATCGTTACCCTGTTTTATCTTATCCTAGGTCTCATCACAAAAACAAAATCAATACCCCGGTATAACCATAGAGACGCCCGGCCGAAATTTCCCCCCCCGCATAAAACCCAGCCAGCGGTATATCCCCGATAATCTCCCGCACCAACGCCATTTCCCCCCCGCGTATGCCGGGTGAAAATTCGGTCAGTGCCCGTGCCACACACGAAATATAGACGGCTCCCTTGGGTGCGAAGTGGCCAGTCTCAGCCTGCACTCTTTTTCGTAAACTCACGAGCGTATGGGATAAATCCGCTGTCACCGTCTGGTCATCTCGGTGCACGAATATTATGCTGTCACCCTGTTTCATTCGGTGATTGACGGCCATATATCCGTCATCCGGGTCAAGGCCCACAATATTGCGCACCAGAAAATCCCCCGTATCACTTCCGGTGACCGGAAAGGCGACATGGACATCTCCCCGGAACAAGGCTTGAAATTCCGGCGGAATTTTTTTTTCGGATAGGGGTGCATCCGGGTTTTTTCCTGTTTTATCCTTGATCATCTGGCGTAACGTTTCGGTAAACACGTCCGAGGGTTTGCGTCCATCCAGTTCAAGAATAATATGATCTTCGGCACGGGTGATGGTGTATTTATTCCCCAGCGGTTTACATCCTTGGGACAGGGCCGAAGAAACGGCAATGTTCTGATCAAAAAGAACGCCTCCGAAACCATCCGTGTGAATATCATCTGCCACATAGACATGTTCCGTGCGTGAAGACGTCAGTCCCCCGGCCACAAACGAAGATAAACTATTGGCTAGATGCGCCATCGTCCATTCAGGGTGTGGGTGTGACGTCGGATCTCCATGAAGCAGGGTCAGAAGCGGCGTATGGGATGCCAGCCATGGCTTGATGTCATCAGGTAAAGGTTGTTCCGCCGAGGCGCGGGTATGAAAAGGCATGAAACTGCCCGGGTCAAACCGGCCGATCATCGCACTGATGGCCGGTTGATCTATAAAAGAGACCCCGGTTGTGGCCACGCCCATGCCAACGGCACCTACCCAATGTTTGATACCTGTCACCGATTTAAACAAGGTCAGGATACTGGCCAGATCGGGCGCCAGAATGTCGGTGACATAGAGAAATCCTAAATTAAACCCATCCTTATCGGTTCGGATGGTTTCCAGTTGTTCCAATAATGTCTTGGATGTATCGCGCCAATCGGTTCCGCTGGCGGCGACGCTGGCAAAATGTGTGGAAGTCATCAAGGTCATGGTGATAAGATAAGCCCGCCAGTCATTAAAGAAAAGGAACAAAACATGGAAACACTTCTTATCCTTGCCGGGATTGTCGTGGCACTCGGCCTGTTGGCCGTGACGTTGTATAACCGCATGGTCGCCTTGCGCCAGAACCGCAATAACGCGTTTGCCGATATTGATGTGCAACTGAAACAAAGATTTGATCTCATCCCCGCGCTGGTTGAAACCGTCAAGGGATACGCGGCACATGAATCAAAACTATTCGAAAATGTGACGGCGGCGCGGGCAGGTGTGCGCTCGGCTTCGACCACCGAAGACCGCATTGCGGCGGAAAATGTCTTATCCCGGGCGATGGGAGGTTTTTATGCCGTGTCTGAAAATTATCCGCAATTAAAGGCGGATCAGAATTTCCAAAAATTGATGTCTGATCTGTCTGACATTGAAAATAAAATTGCGGCGGCGCGCCGGTTCTTTAACAATGCAACCGCGGAATACAACACTACCATTGAACAATTCCCGGCCAATCTTCTGGCGGGGCGTTTCGGGTTTAAACACGAAGTGTTCTATGAAGTGGATGACGCCCAGCGAGATGTTCTGGACACCCCCCCCCGCCGTCAAGTTCGGCACATAAAAAAACACGGGTGAGTTCAGGATATGTCGGCCGGTTTGCAAACACATATATGGGACAATAACGTCCGATCCCTTCTGGTTTTGGCCGCGTATCCGGTTATTTTGATGGCTGTGGTGGGGGGTGTGGCGGCGTTGATAGGTGCCATGACGGTGCCCGGTGCCACCCCTCAGGAGGTGACGGCAGGGGCGATGCATATTCTGGCATCGTACTGGCCGATCATCCTGAGCGTCGTCGGCATCTGGTTTCTGGTGTCGTATTTTTTTCATGGGTCGATGATCCGGGTTCTGTCGCATTCCCGCCCGGTCACGCGTCAGGATGAACCGGAACTTTATAATCTCTTTGAAAATCTCTGTATATCCGCCGGTATGAAAACGCCGCGTCTTGAGATCATAGAAACCCATGCCCGCAATGCTTTTGCGAGCGGCATTGATGACAAAAGCTATACGGTGACCGTGACACGCGGCCTTATCCAGACCTTGACCCGCGATGAATTAGAGGCCGTCTTGGCGCATGAACTGACACATATTTTAAACCGTGATGTGCGTCTGTTGATTGTGTGTGTGGTATTTACCGGGATGCTGGGGTTTGCCGCGCAGATGATCTGGTCAGTGACACGGTATCATTTGTGGGTGCCACGCCAGCGAGACCAACAACAAGGCGGAATCATGATGATCTTGCTGGGGGTGATGGTGATTTTATGGGTGGGGTATTTTGCCACCATCCTGATGCGGTTTGCCCTGTCGCGCCGCCGGGAATATATGGCCGATGCCGGGGCGGTTCATATGACCAAAAATCCGGATGCCATGATGCGCGCCTTGATGCGGATTGCGGGGCGTGATGCGGTGCCGGCCATGCCTGCCGACATCCAAATGATGTGCATTGAAAACCGGGTACCTTTTTTGGGTCTGTTTGCCACCCATCCCCCCATTGAGCACCGGATTAAGACGATTTCCCACACCACCCGCACGCCGGTACCTAAAGCATTGCCCGCCGTCCGGGCAACCCGCGAAGAAGGCCGATTTTATGTCCCCGGGTCTGCCGGGTTTGCCCAGAGTCCCCCTTGGACAACCCGCCAGCGTTTTGGCCGTGACCGCCGGAATCCGTGGGTTTAAGGCACGCCTGCCTTATTTTGAAACCCCTTGAAAATTCGCTATACTTACCTTAAGTATATAGGACAGTTTTAGTCCTGATTTTGGATGTTTTTTGATGGAGAAAAAAATGAACAGTAATCCGTTTAGTCAAACCACTCAAACCCGCGCCTTGGCGCAGGATGCGGGTCTGCGCGCCCATATGCAACGCGTCTATAACCGCATGACGGTGGGGGTTTTGCTGACAGGCTTGACGGCTTGGTTTGTATCCAGCTCTCCGGCACTGATGTCCTTGTTCATGGGAGGGCCTCAGGCTTATGTGATCATGCTGGCACCGCTGGCGGTCATATGGTTTGGGTTTCGTCCCCAAACCATGAGCCACACAGCCTTGATGGGGGTGTTTGGTTTATTGTGCGTGTTATACGGGATTAGCTTTTCGACGATTTTCGCGGTCTTTACCGGGGAAAGCATCGCCCGCGCGTTCTTTATGGCCACAGCCCTATATGCGGGTCTTTCTGTCTTTGGGTATGTGACCAAGAAAAACCTCGATGGGCTGGGTACCTTTGCCGTGATGGGGGTCTGGGCGGTGCTTATTCTGGCCGTCGGCACCATGATCGCCGGTGCCTTTGGCGTGGAAACATCCATGATGCAATCCATCATTTCCGGGATTGGTTTGATCGCGTTCTCCGGCATTACCGCCTGGCAGACTCAAACGACCAAAGAAATGTACAGCTCTGCCTATAGTGACGATGCCAATTCCCGCATGGGCTGGGCGGCCGCGCTGAACCTTTATGTGTCGTTCATTGCGATCTTTCAGTACATCCTGCACTTCGTCGGCCAAAGAGAATAGAGTTTATTCTTTACAACCCTGAGTATATATTTTTAAAAAGCCTGAAACCCTCAAAGTTTCAGGCTTTTTAATACATTTATCATACTTTTGTATTAAACTTGAAGGATAGGGAAAAAGAACGTATATCAACCATAGATTGTATATAAATCGTGGGGAGAGCCCTCGCGGTTTTTTAAAGGGGGGTTGATGGGGTTTCATGTTTGGGTGGTTGAAGATACCAGGGCACTGAATGACCTGTATTGCCTGACGCTGTCACGTGAGGGTTATGAGGTAACGTCCTTTGAAACGGGATCTGATCTTCTGGACCGGGTTCGGGCGGGTGTTCCGTGTGATTTGCTGGTGCTGGATGTTCATCTACCGGATACCCATGGCCTTACCCTGATTTCTGATCTTAAAGCCATGAGGTTCCAAGCCCCTGTGATGGTTATCACGGGATATGGCTCCATCGCGCTGGCTGTGTCCGCCATGCAGGCCGGGGCATGTGATTTTCTGGTCAAACCGTTCACCCCTGAAAAATTAATCGAATCCGCTCAGCGGGCGTTGATGTCACGGGGATTAGATCAAGCGACGTTATCTCCCGTGCCACTGGACGTAACGTCCCGGAATTCACCTCCTGCTTTTCATGAATTTATCGGCACATCTTTGCCCATGCAGACGGTATATGAAGTGATTCAAAATGTATCGCGGTCTCAGGCATCTGTATTTATCACGGGCGAATCTGGTACGGGCAAAGACATTGCGGCGCGCGCCATTCATCATTATTCCCCCCGTGGGGGACATCCGTTCGTGCCGATTAATTGTGCGGCCATTCCCCGGGATTTAATGGAATCAGAATTGTTCGGCCATGTGAAAGGGGCATTTACCGGGGCGTCCCATGACCGGATCGGCGCTTTTTCAAAAGCACATCAGGGCACATTATTTCTCGATGAAATATGTGACATGGATTTGACGCTTCAATCAAAATTGCTTCGGGTGCTTCAGGATTTTTCTTTTTGTCCGGTCGGCAGTACACAAGAACAACAGGTCAATCTGCGAATCATCTGCGCCAGCAATAAAGACCCGCTCAGAGAAGTGAAAGTCGGGCATTTCCGAGAGGATTTATATTATCGTCTTCATGTCGTGCCGATCACCTTGCCGCCGCTTCGGGATCGTGGGGACGATATTCTGGATCTGGCTGATTTTTATTTGGCACGATTCGCCCGCGAAGAAGGGAAAAATTTTTCATCAATTGACCCTGTGGCCGAAGATATATTCCGGGCATATGCGTGGCCGGGCAATGTCCGTGAATTGATGAACGTCATCCGCCAGATCGTTGTTATGCGCAATGGCCCCAAACTTATGGCCGGCATGCTCCCTTCGGCGATGATGTCCGGTTCTGATTACCGCCGGCACGTATTGACGCCTGGCTTTCCGTCTTCGCCGGCATCGTCCCTGGTGCCGCTTCGGGTGGCGGAACGCCGCGCCATCGAGACCGTTTTATCGGCCTGCGGCGGAAATATCCCCCAAGCGGCAGGAATTCTGGAGATATCGCCTTCGACGCTTTACCGGAAAAAAGCAGAGTGGGACGCGGCGAAGTAACTCAAGGCGTTTATTGACATAATTAAATAAATGCCTTAAAACCAACGCTTATGGATGAATCTACTTCACACCATATCGCTCAAGCATGGGGGCGCGCGCAAACAGAACGGCTGGGCCGGCATGTGGTGGTTAATTATCTTTGGATCACCCAAAAACGCTCGGAATATGAACCGGTACCCCTGTGCTCGATGCCTTTAGAATCTCTACACCGCGCCATCGAAAACGCCAATCGGTACCCGAATGCGTTCTTTTCTCTCTGGCTGGATCCGAAAACGCTTGATGATAGTTCCCGCTTTTTTGTGACCAGTTATATCTATGCTCACGCACAACACCGTAACCTGAATATTCAAAATTTGCGGGATATTCCGGCCTATGCCGAAAACCCGATTTTTAACCCCGATAAAAATCATGACATATGGGCGCGGTGTGATCTAGCTCGGTATCTTGTGCTGGCACATGTTCTCACGATGCCTATGACTGATTATGCGATTTATTCCGATCTTGATATGAAAGATGTGTGTGTGGATGAAGCTTGCCGGATCATGGATATTCATGGCCTTGCCATAGCCGCCTATCGGGATGCACACGCTAATGGCCTTGTGGATGAGGGGTTGGAGAATGGCTATCTGGGCGTATCACGTCATGCCCCCCGAGCTCTGACAGCGCTTGGCAGATTGATACAACATGTCACTGAAGACGCACAAAGGGGCTATCATGGCTTTAATAGCTTTATAAATGCCGCCTGCGACTATTTCGGGCTTTTGTATGAATATAAAAAACCGGCCATGGTCTCCTGCCGTCTTGAACCCAAAGGTGCCTGTCTTCCGACACGCCCAGAAATCCGGGAACTGGGCTTAATGTAACCAAATCAGGCCTCAGGTACTTGACCGATCGTCAAATTTCATCTTAAGGTACTGACTTCACACACTTAATTAAAAAGGAAACCTGTTTCATGTTAAATGAATTTAAGAATTTCATTGCCCGCGGCAACGTCTTTGATATGGCGGTGGGTATTATTATCGGCGCGGCGTTTACGACGATTGTCAACTCCATGGTGGGTGATTTGATTATGCCCGTTATTGGCGTTCTGACCAGCGGCGTTGATTTTTCCAACCTCTTTATCGCCCTAGATGGTAATGAATATGCCAGCCTGAAGGCCGCTCAAGATGCAGGTGCCGCGGTGGTGTCTTACGGCGTCTTTATTAATGCCGTCATTAACTTCCTGATCGTGGCTTTTGTCATTTTCATGCTGGTCAAGCAGGTGAACCGCTTGAAAAAAGCCGAAGCGACGGCTCCGGCTGAACCCCCGGCAGATGTGAAATTATTGACGGAAATCCGCGATCTTTTGAAAAAATAAATCCGGTTTCTTCTCTTTTTAAAAAGCGGGCTTTCGGGCTCGCTTTTTTTTTGATGAAATTTAACTTGAAATCGGGGGGGAACATGCCTATTTTCCGGCAGTCCTGTCTTACTTAAGGGCCCATAGCTCAGCTGGGAGAGCGCTTGCATGGCATGCAAGAGGTCGTCGGTTCGATCCCGATTGGGTCCACCATTTTTCTCTCACTCTTTACTTTCTATCGCGATGAAAACAAAGATCGTATAGAATCTAATTGTTAGTGTCTTTACCTCTCACGCTCTCGAGACTTCCTTGTAATGAAAAGATTTCAGTGGGTTGATCCTTTTGAATCAAACGTTCAGGCGTTGAGTTTGTTCCGCATTATCTTTGGAACATATCTTCTTCTCAATCTCGTGATTGTCTATGTACCACTTATACCCATATTTTATTTGGAAAGCGGCTATAATCCGCTGTCTGTATTTCATGCCTACACGCAACATAATAACCAATTTTTTCGATATGCTACATTATTCCAGTTATCAGGAAATAGTTTCTATATTTATACTCTTTTTGCCGTATATGGCTGTGCCTTGGTAGGGCTGATATTGGGATGTTATACTAATATCTGTAAAATTATTGTTACGCTTTTATATATATCTATCTGTAACAGAAATGATTTTTTAAATAGCGGCGCTGAAAATATCTCACAAGTCTTGTTGATATGGTCCTTATTTGTACCGCTAGAAAGATACTGGAGTGTTGATGCCGCTTTAACAGGCATTAATCGGCAGGAAAAAGTACCACGTATTTTAATGGCCGGCATTAAAATACAGATTGCCCTTATCTATTTTATGAGCGGTGCCTATAAATTATTAGGTGACACATGGATTAATGGCCAATCCATTATGAATGTCATGCATGATGGCATTCATGGGACAGAGCATGGTCGGGCTTTCTTTTATGAATACCCATGGCTGGCTACTTATGGTACTTACGCCGTTTTTATTTTTCAACTCAGTTTTACATTTTTACTTTACTCACCGATATATAATGTAATTACTCGGTCACTCGCCATACTGGGTGCTTTTTTTCTTCATCTCGGCTTTTTAATTTTTATGAATTTAGGGGCATTTCCTCTGATTTGTATGACCTATTTAATGTTGCTTGTTCCTGACCAATGGTGGAACCATTTTTTTTCCAAACGACGCGCCCGGCTTGAAAAAATAGAAATATTTTATGATCCTGATTGTGGGGTGTGCCGAAAAATATCACTTTTATTCCGTGAGTTTTGTCTTTCTCCACATTCTTTCGTCCGGCCAGCGGATTCTGACCCAGAAATATACCGCTTGCTCCAGGAGCATAATTCCTGGGTTGTTTATGATAAGCAGACAGACACGAAATATTTGAAATGGATTGCCGTTGCCTTTGTTTTAAAGCAAAACATACTGACCTATCCCATAGGATTTTTAACGGATTTTCGTTTTATTAAACCGATGTTAGAAAAATTTTATGAATGGATTGGCCGTCAAAGACAGTCTCTCGGGTATTATATGCGTATGCTGCCAAGCTCTTCCTCGAGACTCCCCCAGCTTTATCCTCAACTTTCAGTGATTGCATCCCTGATGATAATAATAATGTTGGCTATCAACATTTCGGGATATCTTAAGAATGCTATGCCGACATCATATGTTACGGCTTATGTTAGAAATGTAACCGTTATATTTAATTTTTTACAAATCAGACAAAATTGGGCGTTTTTTGCGCCAAATGTTATGGCGAAAGACGTTAGCGTCAGCTTTGTGGGTATTTCTAAAGAGGGTAGTCAAAGAACAAATCTTAACCACATAGTATATAATGGTTGGGAGAAATGGGATTACACGGGGTATGTTCCACATGTATCCATTCCAAAAATGAAGTTGATAGATGCTATGGCAAGTCCTTACTACGAATCTCTTTATCGTTATGCTTTGAAAAAACTCTGTCAAACAGGAAAATATGAAGAAGTAATGCAAATTTACTTTTCAAGGTCTTATAACTTATTCGAAATGAGTTCTTTAGATTTAGATGGTCAGCAAAAAAATTCAACTGGCTTTACAAAAACTTTAAGTGAGACCTGTCAATAAGCATTCAAACCACATTGATTTCCAGATCCAAAATGCCTAAGCTGGGGTCATGTCTGATACGTCTGTTCCCTACCGTGTGCTGGCGCGAAAATATCGGCCGCGTCATTTTGATGATTTGATCGGCCAAGACGCCTTAGTACGGACGCTTAAAAACGCGATTTCGTCTGGGCGCATTGCACATGCGTTTATGTTGACCGGCATACGCGGTGTTGGCAAAACGACTACGGCGCGAATTATCGCCAAGGCGTTGAACTATACCGGGGCGGATGGAACATCAGGGCCAACAACAGAAGCAACGGATGATTGCGATATCTGCCGCGCAATTGCCGAAGATCGTCACCCGGATGTCATGGAGATGGACGCCGCATCGCGGACGGGTGTTGACGATATTCGTGAAATTTTAGACGGCGTTCGGTACGCCCCCACTTCGGCACGATACAAGATATATATTATCGACGAAGTGCATATGTTGTCTAAAAACGCGTTTAACGCGCTTTTGAAAACACTCGAAGAACCTCCGGTACATGTTAAGTTTATTTTTGCGACAACGGAAATCCGTAAGGTGCCTGTGACGGTCTTGTCCCGGTGCCAAAGATTTGACCTGCGTCGAATCGAGGCTCCGATACTGGCGGATTACTTTAAAAAGGTCTGCACACAGGAACAGGTATCTGCTGATGAATCCGCGCTTAACTTAATTGCCCGCGCGGCGGATGGGTCTGTTCGGGATGGGCTATCGATTCTAGATCAATCGATTGCGCTGGGGGCTGGTGCCGTCACAGCCGACCAAGTCAAAGAGATGCTGGGTCTGAATGACCGAAGCGTGATGGTGGATCTGTTTGAAAAATCAGTCTCGGGTCACTGTGAATCCGCGCTGGGTTTAATGAATGATCTTTACCGCAAGGGGGCAGACCCCTCAGTGGTCATCAATGATCTGCTTGATATATGTCACGCGCTTACAAAGTTTCGCGCTGCGCCGCAACTTCAGGATAGTTCAGCCTTGCTCGCCCCGGATGAAACGCGGCGTCTCAATGAACTGGCCGGACGCTTATCCATGCCGTCATTGGCGCGTGCATGGCAGATCTTGCTTAAAGGTGTGGCCGAAGTATCCTCGTCCCCCCATCCACAAAAAACATCTGACATGGTCGTTATCCGCCTGGCTTATAGTGCTGACCTGCCAGATCCAGCAGAATTGATCCGTAAATTAAAAGATGCTCCAGCAATACCCAGTTTCGCTGGACAGGCCGTACAGACATCTTCGGCCGCGCCGTCTATCATGGCTGGGGGCACTCTGCCGTCCAGAGGCGCGCTGGCGACGGCATCCGCGCCAGAACGTCATATACATCCGGTGTCCTCTCCTCAAAATCTTTCTGATATTGTGGCGATGTTAGAACAATCAGGTGCCATGATCTTGGCGGCGCAGGTGCGTATGTACGCTCACCCTGTTAAATATGAAACTGGCCGGATTGAATTTTACCCTGCCCCGGACGCCCCGCCAAAATTAGCGCAGGAATTGGCGCAACAGCTAAAGGCCATGACAGGCGCGCGCTGGATGGTCACGGTGTCATCCCAGCCCGGCGCGCCGACGCTCGCGCAGGAAGCCCAGCTAAAATCTTTACAACAACGCGAAAAGGCAATGTCATCGACATTAACCAAACAGATATTCGATATTTTTCCCGACGCCGAACTCACCCGAATTTACACCAAGGAATAACACATGATGAATATTCAGAAAATGATGCAACAAGCCAAAGTGATGCAGGACAAAATGCAGGTCATGCAGGAAAAACTGGGCGGCATGACCGTCGAGGGCACGTCTGGCGGCGGCATGGTCAAGATAACCATGACATGTAAGGGGGAATGCCGTGCGCTGGTGATAGACCCGTCTATTTTAAAACCAGAAGAAAAAGACATTACTGAAGACTTAATCAAAGCGGCTATCAATGACGCCAAAGCCAAAGCGGACGCCAAATTAGCGGATGAAACACAGAAAATGATGTCAGAGATGGGATTGCCTGCAGGTGTCCAGCTTCCATTTTAAATGCACATATCAAGCAAGGCCAGCAGAACATGAAAATTCTGACCTGGAATATTAATTCTGTCCGGCTTCGGGCGCCAATTGTTCGGCGGGTGATCGCAGAATTAAATCCAGATGTTATTTGTCTTCAGGAAACAAAATGCCCGGATGATGTATTCCCGCACGAGGCTTTTGATTCGCTGGGTTTTAAATATCGGCACATACACGGTATGAAATCTTATAACGGGGTATGTATTTTATCCCGCGTGCCATTCGAAAAGACAGACTGCCATGACCGTGTCAAAAAGAAAGATTGCCGGCATATTTCTGTGGCCATTAACGGCATAGATATTCACAATATCTATATTCCGGCTGGAGGGGATATTCCTGATCCGACAGAAAACGACAAATTCGCTCATAAACTTGATTTTGTTGATGATCTCACAGCATGGTTTTCAAAAAAATATCGTGCCAATCAAAAATTAATTGTCGCGGGCGACTTTAATATTGCCCCGCTAGAACAGGATGTCTGGTCGCATAAGCAACTATTGGATGTGGTGTCGCATACCCCGATTGAGGTTGATAAATTAAAGGCTTTTCAGGCTTCATTGAATTGGGTGGATGCTGTACGTCATTTTGTTCCTGAAGATCAAAAATGCTATACGTGGTGGTCGTATCGCAACCGTGATTGGCAAAAATCAAACCGGGGGCGACGACTGGATCATATCTGGGTCACATCGTCGTTACAAAAATTTTTGAAATCATATCATATCCATCGGGATGCCCGTAACTGGGATAAACCGTCGGATCATGTACCCGTCATGGTGGAGATCAAGGCATGAGTCATAAAATTGTTTTTTATGAAACAACCCCCGGTGCAAATGATTTAAGACCCAATAAATCAACGCGTGATTGGATGGATAATACAAGCGAAAGTTTTGCTTATCGTTGTCTGCCTTTGAATGTGGCTAATGCGCATGGATGGTCTTTCTATCTTAAGCACAACATTTCTTTTTTATGGACAGGCGGCAAAGAAAAACATGCCATACAGTTTCGAACAAAAAGCAATATTGACGTCTTTACCATTGCCTCGAGTGTTTTTGGTCACGGCATCGTTACTTTTTTTATCAAGGGCATTTTCCGAACCGAACCCGGATGGGATTTATTTATCTCGGGTCCCCCAAACCAGCCCAAAGACGGCATAGCGCCCCTTCAGGGTGTGGTGGAAACAGATTGGGCACCCTATAGTTTCACGATGAATTGGCAGATGACCCGCCCGAACACATGGGTTCATTTTGAGGCTGGTGAGTCATTCTGCTCTGTCATGCCTGTGCCCCATGGATATCTTCAAAAGATAGATCCCTATATTGTTCCCATATCGGTTAATCCGACCTTGCAGGCCGAACATGCCGAATGGGCGACCGGGCGGCAGAAATTCATCAAAGATCTGGGTGTCCCCGATAGCGAGGCCCGGCAAGCCAAGTGGCAGAAAAATTATTATCAGGGCAAGACCGTGGATGGAGAATCCGGATCAGAAGACCATATCATCAAACTCCGGCTCAAGGAATTTTCTCGCCAGAAAGAGGATCCATTCAAAAAGTAACGTCAGTCTTTTTGATCTCGTAATGAAGGACAGATACTTTTTTCTGTAGTGCGTGACAAAAAAGACCTTCTGATTCTAAATATGTGAACTGAAATCCTACTTTTTCAATGACACGTCTGCTTTTGTCATTACCTTCAAAATGATCAATCTGGACTGATGTGGCGTTCAGTTTCTCAAACGCAAATATCACCATCGCTCGGCAGGCTTCGGTTGCATAACCAAGATTCAAATAAGGTTTGGCGACCCAATACCCGGTCTTATAAATCCCGGGATGTGTTGGCCGTAACCCACAGGCGACCACAAAGTCATCTGTAGCGAGATCCATACCTAGCAAGCCATCGTATGTTTCGGCAGGTTCATTTTGCTGGCGGATGAAATGTTCCGTGGCCAAACGTTCAAATTGATTTTCTGATGCCCATGACATCCAGCGCATTAATTCGGCTTTGACCTGAATTTTTGCCTGATGCACCTTGTCGAGATCCGAAATCTCTCGCGGGCGAATATATAACCGGGATGTCTTAATCATGGCATATCCTTAAAACATACTGACATTGATCTTCTGTTGTGCCATCTGGCCAAACCTTATGTACGTTTCCGGTATATTCAAACCCGAATGCCTGATTCGCCCGGCGTGACGCCTCATTACTTTCACGGTGACCGACAATGATCTGTTTGAATTGAGGCTGTTGTTTTGCCCAATTAATGCGCGCTTGATACATCAGCCGAGATAATTTTTTTCCGCGATAGGCGGGCTGAATGTAACTCATGGCCAAAATGGCTGTTTGTCCCGTGCTATCTTCACGATCCGTAAAAATAGCGGTGATCCCTCTGAGGGTGTGATTTTGGTATAAGCCAAAAATCTGTTTATCTTTTCCGTTTAGAATATCTTGCCAGTGAGCAGTCGGCAAAGCACATTCATCATCATAACGAGAGCCGAACAGTCCTGGATGTACTTTTAGTGCTTCTAGGCGCAGAGCTCGAAAGTCTTCCCAATCAGGGGGGCATAAAGCCCGGATATAAAATTCTTCTGACATGTTTCTCATCCTTTTGTTTTAAAGGCTGTCAGAATAACGAAGGAATAATGGGGGGGTGTATCTGCCAGCTTTTTGTGAAGTGCTGGCATAATGATGAAGACCAGCCCTAAGTCATATCGCCGAAATCCGGAGATGTTCCGGTTTCGGATGATACAAACGTCAGGTAGGTATTTTTGAACAGCATATTTTCATGAAAACATATGAATATGCGTGGTGGCAATAAAAAGTTTGACAGAAACCATATAAATCTGTCATACACAGGCGGCATATTGGTTATATGGGCTTTGCTGGCACATAAATAAGAATAAAAACAGCATATGACCCGCGATACATTAAAGACTCAGCCTCCCCTTGTTTTTTAACAAAACGGCGCTTTTTAGTATCACTCCGATCGCTAAAAACGCATGCCGTGGCACCCTTCGTACTGAAGGGGGTTAACATTTTGTTTAAAAAAGGACTTTACTACATGACAATCGATTTCACAGGCTTTGGCCTGCCTCAGGCCTTGCTTGATTCTCTCGCGCGGCTCAACTTTCAAGCACCAACACCCATTCAAGCGCAGGCTATCCCGTCAGCGTTAACGGGGCGTGATGTTCTGGGTTCGGCTCAGACAGGTACCGGGAAAACGGGCGCATTCGTTATTCCGATGTTGGCCAAATTGATGAACGATCCGCAGGCGCGGGCGATTGTCTTAACACCCACGCGCGAATTGGCTACGCAAGTCCAATCCGTTATTCGTGATATGCTGGGAGCCAATATCCAGATCAAGACAGCCCTGTTGATTGGCGGAGACTCCATGATGAAACAGGTATCTCAGCTCAAAGCGAAGCCCCGCATTATTATCGGCACACCCGGACGCACGAACGATCATTTGCGTCAGTTCCGCGATTTGCTCAAGGATGTGTCTTTTGCCGTACTGGACGAAGCTGACCGGATGCTGGATATGGGTTTTTCCAAACAGATTGACGATATTCTGACCAAAATGACCGGGCCGCGCCAGATGTTGATGTTTTCGGCAACATTTCCTGACAATATCATCAAGTTTTCAAAAACATATCTGGATAATCCGGTTCGGGTCAGTGTCGGCAGTTCTACTAAGGCACATGAAAACATCCAACATGAAATGATATCTGTCACGAATGACAACAAATATACCGAACTTCAGGCGCAGTTAACCGCTCGGGATGGGTCGATCATCGTGTTTGTAAAAACCAAACATGGGGCGGATAAAATGGCTGAAAAACTATCACGTGATGGGTATATGGCAGATGCGCTTCATGGGGGACTACGCCAGCGTGCCCGTGACAAAGCCGTGCGCACGTTCCGGGAGAAAAAAACACGTATTCTTGTGGCGACAGATGTTGCCGCCCGCGGTCTTGATATTCCGCATGTGGAACATGTGGTGAATTACGATATGCCCCAAGTTGCCGAAGATTATATCCACCGCATGGGCCGTACGGCACGTGCCGGCGCCAAAGGTCAGGCCGTCGCGCTGGTGACACCGTCTGATCGCGGTTTGTGGAATGATGTAAATCGTTTGTTGAACCCGAATGCGGCGCCCATGAAATATGAAGGCGGCGTACGTCCGGCCTCGCCTAAACGTGGCGGCCGTCGTCCGGATTATCATCGTCCAGATCGTCGCCCCAGCGACCGTCCAGACCGGTCAGATCAAAAATGGGGGGAGTTCCGCAAGGCACCTACCCGCCGGGATGATCGTGGCCATACGGGTTCTGAGGCACGTTCTGAAGACAGAGGTTATCGCCGGCCAGAATCCCGGACACATGAACCGCGTAAGCCAGATTATCGTCGCCCCGAGGACAGAAAACCCTATGGGGAAAGAAAATCCTCACCCGAAGGTCAAAACCAAAATCGGCAAAACCACAATCAGAAATCGGATAGACCGGCATCACGGTCTTTGGAGTCTGCTCATTCTGAAACACGCGCACCGCGTGACCCGAACGCCCGCAAGCCTGAATTCAAAAGATCAGGCGGCAAAACACCGTTTAAGTTTAAACAACATCGCCGACCCCCCACACGGGCGGCCTAAGGGACATTAAATGAACATGGTGTAAATCACGTTCTTTAAAAGATAAATCCCGAAAATCACAATGATCGGGGTGATATCGATGCCGGCAATGGCCGGAATGAATCGGCGCAAGGGGCCAAAGACCGGATCGGTGATTTTATTCAACAGCCGGATCAGGTTTTGCCCTTGTGCGTTTCTTAGATTAATCACGTCAAACGCGATCAACCAGCTTAAGACAACCTGAATGACGATGATCCAGAAAAAAACATCGAGCAGTAAAATAAGTAAATTCCCAATCGCCGAGAGCATGGATCAACCCTTTCTTTCTTTAGGTGAGTTTTAACACAAGGCAGGATATAATCCAATATATGATGGGACTTGAGGTCATGGCCGGGGGGTTATTATATCTAGCGGCGGCAGACATTGAATGCCGGCCGCGTAAGATACCGACGATTCTGATTACCCCTTTACGGACAGCCGTCAGTTATAATTTTACCAAATCACGCAAAGAACTGGGGGAGTTTGATATTGATACCATTTCGCCCTATGGCACGGGGCACAATGTCAAAGTTGGTGGATTGATGGAAGGCGAAATCCGGATTGAATCACGTGTGGCACAGGTTCAGGAAACCTATAAATTTCAAAAACAGGCCTGTGTGCATCTGGATAATGTGACCATCATCGTCCATAGCGACCCGGTGATTTACGTAGCGCGCGAATACCCCAAAGGCTCCTGTGAGCAAAAGGCTGTCATTGATCACGAAAAACGTCATGTCGAAATAGATCGCGCGATTGTCAACGAATTTTCGAAAACGTTGGAAAACCGTATTCGTGCCCATCTGCGTCAGACGGGCTATGTGTTTGGCCCCTATCCTGTTGCGGCTTTACCCGAACGCCAGAAAAAAATTCAGGCCTCGCTTGAGCAGATCATCAAGGATGAAACCAACAAGATGACGGCCACACGCCAGAAACGCCAGCAGGCTCTGGACAATGCCGATGAATATGAACGTGTCCGGCTTCAATGCGCCGGGCGGTGATAAGGCATAAAAAAACCGCCACCCCGAGGCGATTGACGGGATGGCGGTCTTTGTGTGTAACAAACTCAAAATACCTTCAAAATGAGAGCCTTAGGGCCGGAAACGGTGCCGGAGGAGATGCAAAACCGACCCTAGAATTCAACAATGCCTGAGGATTGTGGCAAGACTATGGGAGCGGTGTGGTCATACGGGGGTAAACGCGAAGTGCATTAACCATCTTTTTACCCCCGCTATGTCATGGTACACTTCGTTTCTCACCCGGGGGAGAAGTCTTTTCCCCATTTGATCAATAGGATACATCTTATGACAACCACAGGCCATGACACCCTTAAAACCCGCCAGACCATGACGATTGACGGGCAATCGTATGATTATTTTTCTTTGAAATCTGCGGCGGCTCAGATCGGGGATATTTCACGGCTTCCCTATACGCTCAAAGTTTTGCTGGAGAATATGCTTCGGTTTGAAGATGGCCGAAGCGTGAAGACAGAAGATGTGAAGGCACTACGTGCCTGGCTGGACAACAAAGGCAAAACAGAACATGAGGTAGCCTATCGTCCGGCGCGGGTGTTGATGCAGGATTTTACGGGTGTTCCGGCGGTGGTGGATCTGGCCGCGATGCGCGAGGCGACGGTCGCCCTCGGCGGTCAGCCTGAAAAAATCAATCCACTTTGCGCGGTTGATCTGGTGATTGACCACTCGGTGATGGTGAATGAATTTGCCCATGGCCTTGCCTTTCAAAAAAATGTGGATGAGGAATTCAAACAGAATATGGAGAGATATGAATTTCTCCGTTGGGGACAGAAAGCTTTTCACAACTTTCGCGTCGTACCGCCCGGTACCGGGATATGCCACCAGGTGAATCTGGAATATCTGGCACAGGCTGTCTGGGTTGAAAAAGATCAACACGGAAAATCCGTGGCCTATCCCGACACACTGGTGGGAACGGATTCTCACACCACCATGGTGAATGGTTTGGCCGTATTGGGGTGGGGCGTGGGCGGGATCGAAGCCGAAGCGGCGATGCTGGGTCAACCTGTTTCGATGCTCATCCCTGAAGTGATTGGATTTAAACTGACCGGAAAAACAAAAGAAGGTGTCACCGCGACGGATCTGGTACTGACAGTGACACAGATGCTTCGTAAGAAGGGCGTCGTCAATAAATTCGTTGAGTTTTACGGTGAAGGTCTGGATCATATGTCCTTGGCTGATCGCGCCACGATTGCGAATATGGCGCCAGAATATGGCGCGACATGCGGCTTTTTTCCCATCGATGATGAGACTATCCGTTATTTACGCTTTACCGGGCGAGATGAAACCCGTGTCAAACTGGTCGAAGCCTATGCCAAAGAACAAGGCATGTGGCGCGAAAAAGGACATGAGCCGATTTTCACGGATACGCTGGAACTCGATATGTCCACGGTTGAACCGTCAATCGCAGGACCCAAACGCCCTCAAGATAAAATCCTGCTGAAGGATGCTGTTTCGTCCTTTGACGCACTGGGAACACCTGGCAAATCGGTACCCGTTAAAGGCACTGATTATGCCGTCAAAGATGGGGATGTGGTGATTGCGGCTATTACGTCCTGTACCAATACATCAAATCCGTCAGTGATGGTGGCGGCAGGGCTGGTCGCGCGTAAGGCGGCGGCTCTCGGGTTAAAACGTCAGCCTTGGGTCAAGACATCGCTGGCTCCCGGATCCCAAGTTGTCTCTGATTATCTTGAAAAAGCGGGGCTTCAAAAAGATCTGGATGCCGTCGGATTTAATCTAGTGGGATATGGGTGTACGACCTGTATCGGGAATTCAGGGCCCTTACCGGATCCTATTCGCGAAGCCGTTGAATCGGGTGATCTCACGGTCACAGCGGTATTATCGGGGAACCGGAATTTCGAAGGCCGTATTTCACCGCAGGTCAAAGCCAATTATCTGGCATCGCCCCCGCTGGTAGTGGCCTATGCGATTGCCGGGTCATTGAAAGTTGATATCACGAAAGACCCGATCGGCACGTCAAAAGACGGCAAGTCTGTTTTTCTAAAAGATATCTGGCCAACAAATAAGGAAATTGCCGATACGGTGGCGTCATGCCTGACGCCGTCAATGTTCAAAGAACGTTATGCGAATGTGTTTGATGGCACACGTGAATGGCAGGCGATCAAGGGGGCGGGATCATCCCAAACCTATGCATGGAATAACGCATCCACCTATGTTCAAAACCCGCCCTATTTTGTCGGTATGCCAAAAATATCAACAGGCAAAACCCCTGATGTGAAGGGTGCCTATTGTTTAGCACTTTTGGGCGATTCCGTCACGACAGATCATATTTCTCCAGCTGGTTCGATCAAGAAAGATTCCCCAGCCGGTAAATATTTGATCAGCAACGGTGTCTCGCCACTTGATTTCAATTCATACGGGGCACGGCGCGGCAATCACGAAGTGATGATGCGTGGAACCTTTGCCAATATCCGGATTAAAAACGAAATGTTGGGCGGTGTAGAAGGCGGCTTGACCAAGCATGTACCCACCGGTGAACAGATGAGTATTTATGATGCCGCAATGAAATATCAGTCTGAAAGAAAGTCACTGATTGTCATCGCGGGCAAAGAATATGGCACAGGATCGTCCCGCGATTGGGCGGCCAAAGGCACAAATCTTTTAGGGGTGAAGGCCGTTATTGCCGAAAGTTTTGAACGTATCCATAGATCTAATCTGGTTGGCATGGGCGTATTGCCCTTGGTGTTCAAGGATGGTCAGACACGGCAATCTTTGAATATCACAGGGTTTGAAACATTTGATATTACTGGCGTTGAAAAAGGTATTCAGCCACGCATGGATGTCACCTTGACCATTCATCGCGATGGGGGCAAGACCGATCAGGTTGCCTTACTCTGCCGAATTGATACGCTGGACGAAGTGGAATATTTCAAGAATGGCGGCATTCTTCATTATGTTCTACGTAGCCTTGCGGCATAGGCCATGACATCTGAACTACGCACAATCCGGGACATGGTCCGATATGCCATTACCCGTTTTCATTCTGCGTCACTTTCCTATGGCCAAGGCACACGAAATGCTGTCGAAGAAGCGGTGTTTATTGTATTCGAAGCACTGGATTTGCCCCATGATGGGCTGGAACTTTATTGGGACGCGGCTCTTTTATCTTCTGAAAAAAAGCGGATTTTGAAATTAATCAACGCCCGTGTTCAAAAAAATATACCATCCGCCTATCTGCTTCAGCGTGCTTATCTACAAGGATATCGGTTTTATGTCGACGAACGGGTGATCATTCCCCGTTCCTTTATTGCCGAAATCATCAAAAAAGAAATATCTCACGAAACAGATCAAGGGCTTCTTCCTTATCTGATGCGCACGCAAAATATTCTGGATATGTGCACAGGGTCAGGATGTCTTGCCATCTTGGCGGCACATTTACTACCCGATATTGTGGCTGATGCCGTTGATATATCCCCGGATGCTTTGGCGGTTGCGCAGGTCAATATCGACGCGCATGAAATGACATCGCGGGTCAGTCTTATTCAAGGGGATTTATTTAATTCTGTGACCGGAAAATATGATGTGATCTTGTCAAATCCGCCTTATGTCGATGCCGAAGGTATGGCAGATTTGCCTTCAGAATTTCATCATGAGCCGGCGCTGGCGTTGACGGCGGGGACAGATGGCCTTCACATTTTACACCGGATCTTGAAGGACGCGCCGCTACATTTAACGGATCAGGGTA
>CAZZGO010000004.1:0-36614 GCA_964654245.1 uncultured Pseudobdellovibrionaceae bacterium
CGTTTTTTGCGCTCCCCTAGGCTCTTGCCCAGAATGTCACCGACATTAAACATTCCCATCGATGCCCCCGGCATACCCGGTATGTCAAACATGTTCCCCATGGGGTTGCCGCTGTCTTTGAGATCGAGTTCGATTTCCTTGTCGTCCAGTTCACCTTGCCGCAACTTTTCACGGAAGGAATTGAGGGTGACGTCACTGGCGTCATCGCCCACCAACGCCGAGAGGACTCGTTTTTCAGCATATATTTCGGCTTGTGCCTGTACGCTGATTCTCATTTTGTCCCGCACCATATGCAAGGCCGTTTCCATCAGATCCCGGATTATCGATTCAACATCCTTGCCCACATATCCGACCTCGGTGAATTTGGTGGCTTCGACCTTAATGAAAGGTGCCTGCGCTAGTTTGGCCAGCCGCCGGGCAATTTCGGTCTTGCCTACCCCGGTTGGTCCAATCATCAGAATGTTTTTGGGATAAACTTCTTCCTGCATTTCCGCTGGAAGTTGCATACGCCGCCAACGATTACGAAGCGCAATGGCCACGGCGCGTTTAGCATCATTTTGGCCGATAATGTGGCGATCCAACTCACTGACGATTTCACGGGGGGAGAAGGCAGGGATATCGTATTTAATTTTTGTCATGTCTATCTGGTCAATGCCCGGTTAAAAACGAGTTTAAATCTGCTCAATAATGATGTGATCGTTCGTATAGACACAGATATCTGCGGCAATCTGAAGCGATTGACGGGCAATATATTCGGCATCTAATCCGGGCTGGGTCATAAAGGCGCGCGCCGCAGACAGGGCATATTGCCCGCCCGAGCCAATACCGATTAACCCATCTTCCGGTTCAACCACATCCCCCGTGCCCGTTAAAATAAGGGAAACGGACGCATCGCAGACCGCCATCATGGCTTCAAGCCGGCGTAGATATTTATCTGTCCGCCAGTCCTTGGCCAGTTCAACGCAGGCGCGGGTTAATTGCCCGGGATGCGCCTCAAGTTTTGATTCAAGGCGCTCAAACAAGGTAAAGGCATCTGCGGTGGCACCGGCAAATCCAGAAATGATTTTCCCGTCTTTACCCAGACGCCGTACCTTGCGGGCATTTGATTTTAAAACCGTTGACCCGAGCGAGACTTGCCCGTCCCCGGCGATTACGACTTTACCTTCTTTACGAACCGAGAGAATTGTTGTCATGGCGTATCAGATACACTCCTGACCCTGAAGGTCAAGGGGGGTTTGATTTCCGAGGGAAGCTTATCTAGGATGTATGGATAAACAGTCGATCGGATTTTAAATGGATATACACGCCGCCATGGATATGCTGACCCAGCCAATTTTGGGACAGGCACTTTGGCTCTGGCTGTTTTTTCTGTTGGGGGTGGGAACGATCCTGACCCTGGACTTAGGCGTTTTCAATCGCCGGGATCACGTCATCAATACCGCCGAATCCCTTCGGCTGACGCTGGTCTATATCTGTCTTGGACTTTTATTTGGTCTTTGGGTTCATGCGTTAAACGGGTCTGCATCCGCGCTGAATTATTATACCGTCTATGCGCTGGAACTCAGTTTGTCGCTCGACAACTTATTTGTGATGTCGGTGATCTTCACCAGTCTTCATATCCCCCGCCAATATCAACACCGTATTTTGGTCTGGGGGATTATTGGCGTAATTGTCATGCGGGGTGCGATGATTGCAACAGGTGCTGTCCTTGTTGATCGCTATGGATGGGTTATTTTTCTGTTTGCCGCGATATTGATTTATACAGGCATCAGAATGTTTTTCATGAAAACGGATGAAGGTGGTGAAAACTACGCCGAAAAACCCTATGTGAAATTTATGGCCAAACATATGCGGATAAGTGATAAAATTGAAGGCAATCGCTTTTTTGTACGCCGCGCCTTAAACGACGGTTCAGGAAAAGCGGTATTATTTGCCACACCATTATTTCTGGCGGTATGCGTGATTGAAATTACTGATCTTTTATTTGCTTTTGACAGTGTCCCGGCGGCGCTGGCGGTGACCTCGGATACATATGTGGTTATAACAGCCAATATTTTTGCCATTCTAGGATTACGCGCGATGTTTTTTGCCATGCAAAGTGTATTGCATCGGTTTGCCTACATGAAATATGCGCTGTCTGTTCTGTTGGTCTTTATCGGGCTTAAAGTTTTTTACAATCATCTTTTTGGAAAAATCATGCCGGAAATATCCCTCAGCCTCACCTTACTTATTTTGGTATCGGGCGTTGTGATCTCCATTCTGCGTACAAAAAACGTTGAAAAATAGTGTTTTTTGAGATAGGGTTAAAGGAATAAAAATAAAACGAAACAGGGAGGCGCTGTAATGGATCTACCCGATCTGTTCACACACTTTTCTCATGCCGCTTTATATGCATCGATGGTTCAAGATACCGTCGCCACTATCGCCGCTAATCTAAAGCCAGCCTTTCATGCCGCATCTCAATTCATTCAAGATATGCGCGCCCCATTTCGGGAATGTAGCCCTCTATCGCCGTCTGAAAAATTATACAGTGGCCTGAAGCTTGTCGTCTTTCCGGGTATTTTTGTGTTCACGGTGGCGACCTTGAATGCAGAAGGCGCCATTACATCGGTTTTATCAACGGGAGATGAAATTGCCAAATTGGCGCGCACCGGACAGCAAATGCGTCAGACTTCGCCGCCTACAGAAGTTCAATTGAATTTATTCTAGATTACTTAATTTCAGGTTTAGGCAGATTGCCTTGTAGTATCCATTGCCTTACCTGGTCATCGGGAACGGATACAGGGGTGCCGATCGCTTCGGACATGATTCCAAGATCGTCTTGAATTTTGGCTATGACGCGTCTTTGCTGAAATAACGGCGGAAAGACCCGGCTCAGAAGACTTAACCCCAGCCTGTCATCTTGAACCAGAGAGATGAATTGGTAATATCCCGTTCCCAAGTGAAAAAAATCTGCGCGCTGTTGCGGTGTGTTCAAAGCATAGAGTTGTCCACCCGTCAGGCGATCACCCGTTGTCCCCATACGGCGCAGGGCTTCTTGAGCTTTGATCATCGAGGATATTTTTTGATATTCGTAAATCTCACAGGCATCTGTATTTTCCCAAGAACATCCGGCTTGTGCTTCGTCTTCCATCCGCGCCAGAAAATTAATCTGATCTTCCCACCGGTCGTCTTCGCCGCTGTTTTCAATATAACGCATGATACGCGGGATAAATTGTTCGGCCGGTAAAAGCTGGCAGGTGGTCAAAAGTAGATGCGCCCGGTTGATCGTTTTGGCCATTCGCTCATAATCATCAGCTGAGAATACTGGCATGGATTCCCGTGCTTGAGTGGGGTAACCTGTAAAGAGGGCGAGTGCCATTCCGGCCAAAACAGAGCGTCGTGATATGTTATGCATCGGGTTTAAAATTTTTATTACAACGTGAAAGTGTAAATATTCATAACATCATTTAAACATAAAAAAAGAGAAAAAATAAATGAGACTTGGGAAAATCACAAGAAACACAAAAGAAACACAAATTTCTGTCAGTTTTGCGCTCGATGGTACGGGTAAATCCGATATCCGCACCGGGATTGGCTTTTTTGACCATATGCTCGATCAACTGGCGCGCCATGGGCTTTTTGACTTAACGATTGAAGCCACGGGCGACCTGCATATTGACGCCCATCATACGGTTGAAGACACGGGGCTGGCCTTAGGGCAGGCCTTGCGCGAGGCACTCGGGGATAAAAAAGGCATTCATCGTTATGGCCATGCTTATGCTCCGATGGATGAGACATTGTCCCGCGTGGCTCTCGATCTTTCAAACCGCCCCTATTTGGTCTGGGATGTGTCTTTTACGGTAGATCGTCTGGGGGAGCAGATGGAAACTGAATTATTCGCAGAGTTTTTTCATGCCGTGGCACAAGCAGGCGGGATCACGCTTCATGTCACCTGTTTGCATGGAGAAAATAACCATCACAAAATCGAAAGCGTGTTTAAAGCTTTTGCTAAAGCACTTCGGATGGCGTCAACAATTGACCCCAGAGCCGAAGGTCAGCTCCCAAGTACTAAAGGAACTCTATAAAGTAGAATTAGGGAGAGGGAAGTATTTCAAAGTAATCCCGCGTTTTTTGTGCATAGTCCTTGAGTTTAAGGTAATCAAAAAAAGCCATGGCAATTTTTTCTCTTGGCCGCTTTGCCCAGCGTTCCACGGGTTGCTGGATGTAGTGATACTGACTTAGGTCACATTGGGATTGTAAATTTTGTGCACAGGCCTCGTTATCGTATGTCGCGTACATCAGGCTGTTTAAAAAAAGAGCTTGGGCAAACGAATATTTTGGATCGTGGATTTGCAATCCATCCTTGATTAAGTCCTGAACCCATACGCTGTGTACGGCATGTAAAGATTCTTCAAGCGCCGTCATAACAAGGCCGGGTGTATCTTCTATATCATAATTTATAAAAATAAGGCGTCCGCCTGCTTGATGCACCAAATCTTCAAGCGGATTAAAATGTCGTTGAGGATCTTCACCATATATGGGAATCATAATCCCTGACGGATCCTTGTTAAATTCATTGGGCAGTTTTTCAAGAATAAAAGGAGCGGGGTTTTCTTGAAAAGCCATATGCACATTTGTGTTAACTCGGGAAATAATTAAATTTCTTGCATGAAAACGGATAGCGGCTTCGTCCTCGGTCAGCTTGGGTTTTTTGTCCATCGCACGAAGACGATATACAGCGTTCAATAAATCCTGATCGGTTGCTAATCTTTTGGAGATTTCTAAGACTATCTTGTCTTCAAGTTCGCGCACATGCCGTGGTGCCAGATCCAATATGGACATTTCCTCCATAAGATAAAGTTGTGATGGTTCATCCAGTTCTGAATCACCTCCATGCAGACATAAATATAATGTGGCCAGCGCGCGCACATGCTGGCTAAAGCGAGTTTCGGGTTCAGAAATTTTTTGAATATCCTGACTAAATCGACCGGATAAAATATATAGACGCGATTTGACGCTCAGATTCTCGCGTGCATTGAAAATCGTCTTTTGATCTCGCGGATCGGAGTCATTCATATCCCATGATTGAATTTGATTATATGCGGTATCAAGTTCCTGAATGGCAGGCAATTCAGAAGGAATAAGGCCCCGCGGATCTGCGTGTTTCCCGCCTCGTGCGATAAAATAACTGTTTGGATGTTGACGTTGGTTTTGCCCTTGCTGGTTTTGATGGCTTGTCAGGAAATCCGTGAAGGCCGTTACGAAATCCGGCCGTTCAAATTGAGAAGGAATAAAATTGCGCGGTACGATTCGGATATTTGACTGGGCAGAAACTGACGCGTTTAAAGCCGAAGCCAAGCCTATACCCCCAAGCCCGGAGAGAAATACGCGTCTATCTATATTCATGATAATAAGTCAGTATCAATATTACATAATATTGTCAACATTCTTTTGTTATTTTCGGCGTTGTCTGATGGCATTGCCATGGGCGGGGAAGCCCTCATCATCGGTTAACAGACAAACATTGTTGGCCAATGTCTCAAAACCCGCATGTGTGCAACGGGATAAGGATGTGCGTTTCAGGAAGTCCCAAACAGACGTACAGCTCTGGGTCTGTGCCCATCCCCCGGTCGGAAGAACATGGTTCACCCCGGTGGCATAATTGCCCAGTGTAAAGGGGGTATACTCCCCGATCAGAATCTCGCCTGTATGCCGTATGTGGGGAAGTACGCTTTCAGGATCTTTGACCTTTAATAACAAGTGCTCTGGGGCGTATGCATTTGAAAAATCAATAGATTCTTGAATATTTGAGGTAAGGATAATCCCGCCATAATGTTGCATATTGTGTGTGAGCCAACCGGATTGAGGTTCCGGAAGCGTCTGTATGTATGTTTGTATGTTATCACGTACATACGCCGCGAGTTTAGGGTTATGCGTGACGAGAAGCCCGGCTGAATCACTGCCATGCTCAGCTTCGGTGAGGAGATCCAGAATTGTGTTATGGGGGTCAGCGGTTTCATCACAGAGCGTGATGGATTCAGAAGGGCCTGCCGGCATACCGGGGTCAATAATACCGGATAAAAGCTGTTTTGCCGCCGAGACATAAGGGGAGCCCGGACCCAGAATTTTCTTCACGGCGGGGATGGTCTGCGTGCCATAGGCGGCCGCGGCCACGGCCTGTGCCCCGCCCACCTTATAGATATGGCGAATGCCTGAGATTTCCGCTGCATATAGCAAAGCTTCGCCGACGCGCCCATCTGGCCGGGGCGGCGTCAACATGATGACCGGGTCTACCCCGGCCAGAACGGCCGGAATCCCCAGCATATACACGGCGGAAGGGAATTGATTTTTCCCGCCTGGGACATAAAGCCCTACCGAGGCAATCGGCGTGACTTTCTCCCCGGCAAACACGCCTGGCTCTACTTCATACCACCATTCACGCTCGACGCGCGCCATTTGCTCGGCGTGAAAGGCGCGAACGTTTCGGGCGGCGTGATCAATCGCCTTTTTCAGGTCAGGAGAGAGGCGAACCCGTGCTTCGTCAAATTCAGTCGGCGTGACCTTGAGCGTATTTAACGTGGCGCCATCAAACTGCCTCGCAAAATCGATCAGTGCCTGATCTCCCCGATTTTTAACATCAGCCAAAATAGGTTTGACCTGATCCATCACCCGGTCAATATCCGCCCCCGAACGTTTTAAGATACGGGCTTTTGTCTCAGGATCTGCCGTATTCCAGCGAATAAATTGGATCGTCATTTTCTCTCCTCGACAACGGGGTATTAACGCGGGTAAATAAAACGCCTTATGGGGATAAAATAAAGCAAAATGTCATCGTTCGTTGCGATTATTGATTATGGATCAGGGAATCTCAAGTCTGCACAAAAGGCCTTGATGGTGGCCGGGGCGCAGATACCGGGTTCATGCGATGTAATCATCACCGCCGACCCCGAAAAAATGCGCCAGGCGGACCGTCTGGTATTGCCGGGGCAGGGCGCGTTTGCGGATTGCATGGCCGGGCTGTCTTCGGTGCCGGGGATGATCGAGGTTTTAACCGAGCGCGTGATTCAAAATGCCGTCCCGTTTCTGGGGATTTGTGTGGGGATGCAGTTAATGGCCACACGAGGCCTTGAATTCGGATCACATGCCGGGCTGGGCTGGATTCCAGGAGATGTGGTCAAGATCACGCCGGATGACCCGTCTTTAAAAATTCCGCACATGGGATGGAACGACGTCGTGATGTCTTCTTCTGCTCTGCAACATCCGATCATGCACAGCATCATAGAAAATATACCGGAAACATCACCGCATTTTTATTTTGTTCATTCTTTTATGTTTGACTGTAAAGAGGCAGATCATGTTCTGGCGTATGCAGAATATGGTCAGCGCGTGACAGCGATCATCGGGCGGGATAACATGATAGGAACACAATTCCATCCAGAAAAAAGTCAGCAAAACGGATTGGCATTACTCTCATATTTTTTAAACTGGAAACCCTAAAAGGATGAGCGCACAGATGAATGATCATACCACCGCCAGAACGTCTCATCCTCAGATTCGCGTTGATTTGGTGCGGGAGACATTATCACGTCATGATTTAAATGATTTATGTGATGCAACCGACTCCGCCATCGAAAGTGGCGGCGGCTTTGGGTGGGTTAAGAAACCGGCGCGGGATATGCTGGAGCGTTATTGGCAGGGCGTGATTGTTGCCCCAACACGCTGGCTTTTTGTGGCGCGATTGGATGGCGCCATTTGCGGCACCACACAGGTGGTTTTGCCCCCACATAATAACGAAGCACAAGGTCATATTGTTCATTTGACAACGCATTTTGTGGCGCCGTGGGCCCGGGGGCATGGCCTGTCTAAAATGCTTTTGGAATCGGTCGAATCCGAATGTCTGGACAAAGGATATGCGGTGATTAATCTGGATGTCCGCGAGACTATGGAATCGGCGATTTCACTGTATGAAAGTTTGGGGTATATACAGTTTGGCACACATCCTTATTCCGTGCGCGCCCAAGGCACCACCATCACGTCGCGTCATTATTACAAAGTAATCAACCCGGAATTTTTCCAAAAAAATTAACGGGATTTTTTTTCCGTGTGACCGGAAATGCCTGAGCGGGATTCTAATACGGAGAGAACGTCTCGCGGCGTGATACCTTTATGTGCCCACAACACCATCAGATGAAATAATAAATCGGCCGATTCAGACGCCAGTTTATCCAGATTATCCCCCATTGCCTCGACACTGGTTTCAACGGCCTCTTCAATTACTTTGTTCACAATACCCGGCGTTCCTTTTTTGTATAAGGACGCCACGTAAGATGTTTGGGCCTCTGAGTTTTTACGGGCTAATAACGTTTGATAAAGTGTGTCCAGTGTATCCATGATTAAATCCTGACCGGAATCCCGGCGTTTTTAAGAGCCTGTTTAGCGTCTGAAATACGGTAAGTACCGAAATGAAAAATGGACGCCGCCAGCACCGCGCTCGCATGTCCTTGGGTGATGCCTTCGACCAGATGATCCAGCGTGCCGACCCCCCCCGAAGCAATCACGGGAATAGAGACAAGGTCGGCGACACGCCGTGTTAACCGCAGATCAAACCCGGATTTGGTGCCATCGCGATCCATTGAGGTCAACAGAATTTCCCCCGCCCCATAAGCGGCCATTTTCTGTGCCCATGCCAGTGCATCTATGCCCGTATCCTGACGTCCCCCGTGTGTAAACACATGCCATGTATTATCCCCCATCTGCTTGGCATCAATCGCCACGACGATACATTGGCTTCCACATTTTTCTGAGGCTTCGCGTACAAATTCAGGACGCGCCACCGCCGCCGAATTAATCGATACTTTATCGGCTCCTGCATTCAATAAATTTCGGATATCCGAAATCTCTCGAACGCCGCCGCCCACTGTGACCGGCATAAAGGCAACAGCCGCCGTACGTTCCACCACATCCAAAATGGTTTTTCGGTTATCCGAAGACGCGGTGATATCGAGAAAACAGAGCTCATCTGCCCCCTGGTCATTATAAATTTTGGCTTGTTCGACAGGGTCACCCGCATCCATCAAATCCACAAAATTGATCCCCTTCACCACACGGCCATCATGAACATCAAGACAGGGAATAACGCGGGATTTTAGCATAAGGCCAGTGCCTCTCGGGCATTAATACGTCCGTCATACAAGGCTTTGCCAATAATCATGCCATGCACATTTTGGCTTTCGGCAGATTTAACATTTTTAACATCCGTGAGCGAGCCTACCCCGCCAGAGGCAATGACCGGTATCTTGACGCTGTGTGCAATCTTAAGTGTTTCTTCCATATTTAACCCGGTGCCTGTGCCGTCGCGGTCAATGTCGGTGTAAATGAGGGCACACACCCCCGCATCTTCAAATTGTTGTGCCAGATCGACGGCAGACAGGCCCGAATCTTTTGTCCAGCCATCAATCGCTACGCGTCCCTGACGGGCGTCAATCCCCACAGCAATTTGCCCGGGGAATAAATCGCAGGCCGTCCATACCAGTTCAGGATTTTTGACGGCAGATGTTCCTAAGATAACCCGGCTGACCCCTGCCATGATCCAGGCATCCACTTGCTCTATGGTTCGAATGCCTCCGCCCAGTTGTATGGGCAGATCAACAGAAGATAGAATGGATTGAACGGCCGTTTCATTGACAGGTTTTCCGTCAAACGCGCCGTTTAAGTCCACCACATGTATCCATGAAAACCCGGCTATCGCCCATGCCTTGGCCTGAGCACCGGGATTGTCGTTATAAATAGTTTCGGACTCCATGTCGCCTTTGTGAAGGCGCACGCATTTTCCGTTCTTTAAATCGATGGCAGGGTAGATGATCATGATGTTTTTGTGTATAGATAAGTCATAAATTTGTAAAGCAGGAGCCTAAAAATGCCCCCTTATGATGATCAGAATATCTTTGCCCGGATTTTACGCGGTGAAATACCCTGCCGCAAAGTATATGAAGATGTATATGCCTTAGCGTTTCATGATATTCACCCGCAGGCACCCGTTCACATTTTGGTGATTCCCAAGGGGAAATACATATCCGCCGTTGATTTTGGCCAAACGGCACCTGCCGAAGACATCGCAGGGTTTTACCGCGCCGTATCCCAGATCGCGCAGGATTACGGATTATCTGAAAACGGATTTCGTCTGATTGCCAATATTGGCCAAAATGGCGGTCAGGAAGTCCCGCATTATCATGTGCATCTGTTGGGCGGACAAAAAATGGGCGCGATGATATCCAAAGAATAATATTCTAGCGCGTGGGTGTGTTCGTATTTTCCGATTTTTTAATGACGCAGGTGAACCGGAAAAAGAATGACGTTATTTTTAACATCTGTGGAACCAACATCCAGCGTGTTCATGATACCGGATATCTTATCGACATTTTCAAGTTCAGTCAAAATAAAGTCAGCAATTTCCATGTGGGCGCGCGCCTGAATGGATAAAATTTTACACAGAATCGCGATAGGCTGTGTGTGATCTGAAAACGTGCTTCGAAAACTATCTAGTAAATCCGCGAGCGATTCCAAATCTTCCGGGACATGGGACAATGTTTGAATTAAACGATCTTCATCCAGCGGCCCCCGATTGAAATTCAACAGCCAATCCCGGCCGTAATCATCGATAATTTTACTGCACTCAATACTCAGTGCCCCAGCAATCGGGCTGTTTTTTGAATATTGAAGCGCGATATGTTTTCCGGATAGGGCAATGGCCAGAAGTGCTGAGTCAGGGTCAATTTCAGACAAGGCTTCGTGCAGGCTATATTCCATGTCAGGAGATAAACCATCTTTCCCATAGACAACATCCCCCACGGCAATGGGCACGACGAGATGCGTATGAAGCAGGGATAAATCTTTTTCGGATAAGGCTGACATGATGTTTCCTTTTGATATGCTATATTCGTTATACCGTGAACGTGGTGAAGACCTTATTAAACAAAGATGAACAAGAGATTAATGGCTGGGTGACATATCTCCGTGTTTGTGGCATAGAGATAACATCATGGTCGCCCGCATCCAGACAATCGCCTTTCACGGCGCCGATATCCAGCCTGTGGATGTCGAGGTGCAGATTTCAAACGGTATGCCGGCATTTAATATTGTGGGGCTTCCAGACAAAGCTGTCGCGGAAAGCAAGGAGCGTGTGCGCTCTGCCCTGCATGCGCTGGGTATTTCGCTTCCGGCCAAAAGATTGACGGTCAATCTGGCACCCGCAGATGTGAATAAAGAAGGCTCTCATTACGATCTGCCGATCGCGCTGGGTTTATTGGCGGCGATGGATGTTTTGCCAAAAGATGAAATGGAATCCTATGTGGTGCTGGGCGAATTATCGCTGGATGCGGGGATCAGGGCTGTGGCGGGTGTGCTCCCCGCGGCGATCCATGCCGCTACGAATGACAACGCGTTGATTTGCCCTTATGCCTGCGGCGGTGAAGCCGCGTGGGCCGGGGATATATCCATCTTGGCGCCGGCTAATCTGATCCAGCTTATTAATCATATCAAAGGCACGCAAATGCTCTCGCGGCCTCAGGCGCAGGTGGCGAATCTCGATCAAAAACCCGTGCCGGATTTGGTATCGGTCAAGGGACAGGAGACGGCCAAGCGCGCCCTAGAAATTGCGGCCGCCGGAGGTCACAACTTGTTGATGATTGGCCCGCCGGGGTCAGGTAAATCCATGCTGGCCTCGTGTTTGCCGGGTATTTTGCCGCCGCTTTCTTCGCGCGAAGCCCTTGAGATATCGATGATCCATTCTCTGGCCGGGACATTGCCGGAAGGCGGTTTGATGAAAACCCGCCCGTATCGTGATCCGCATCATTCGGCGTCATTGCCCGCGTTGATTGGCGGGGGAAATAAGGTGCGGCCGGGAGAAATATCTTTGGCGCATCACGGTGTTTTGTTTCTGGATGAATTGCCGGAATTTGCCAGAGGCACATTAGAAGCCTTACGCCAACCGCTTGAAACAGGTCAGGCCTTAATTGCGCGCGCCAATGCACATGTGACTTATCCCGCGCGGTTTCAACTGGTGGCGGCGATGAACCCTTGCCGGTGTGGATATTTAGGAGATCCGGCACAGGAATGTACCAAGGCACCACGGTGTGGCATGGACTATCAAGATAAATTATCAGGCCCCTTACTCGACCGGATTGATATTCAGGTTGATGTCCCCCCGGTATCCGTCAACGAATTATCTGGCATCTCTTCGGGCGAGACCTCGGCGCAGGTGCTGGCGCGTGTTATTCGTGCCCGGGACATACAAACGACGCGCAATAAACAGGCCGGGATCAATGCTCATTTAAGTGCTGAATCACTGACGGATATCGCGCCGCTGGAAGACAAAGCCAAAGACCTTCTCTCGAGCGCGGTTGATCGGCTTCATCTTTCTGCCCGTGCTTATCACCGCTTAATACGGGTCGCCCGAACCATTGCCGATCTGGAAGGTGGAGCCGGGCTTATCACCACGTCTCATATGGCCGAAGCCCTATCTTACCGCCGGTTGCGGGATACCCGCTAAAGGGCTTTTAAGGACATTAAACCTGGCTTAACCCCTTCAATTTTCGGCAAATTTGAATTCTTTAAGACATTTCCGCTATGATAATAGGGAAGGTTTAGGGAAAAAGACGGGTTATGAGCCTACAGATCCAAACTACACAGGTGAATAAAGTCAGCGGTGAGTCATCGATGGCGGATATTTCTGCGGCCAAAGCCCAGCTGGGTCAGGAACATGTTATTGCCCAGATGAACGGCAAGATGGAAGACGCGCGGCGTCAGATGGCGTCTGCCGAACAGACTGCCGCTAAGCCCTCAGCCGCTTCGCTGGCCGATCCCGGCGGGGCCGTATTGGCCGGG
This sequence comes from uncultured Pseudobdellovibrionaceae bacterium, assembly GCA_964654245.1. Lineage (GTDB taxonomy): Bacteria > Pseudomonadota > Alphaproteobacteria > Micavibrionales > Micavibrionaceae > UWPOB-MICAV1. Next base: position 12,865 of record CAZZGO010000004.1, read on the forward strand.
ATGTGTGAAGTGGTCTTGCCCGGATCATCCATGGCCTTGGCCGCGCTTGAAGTTGGCGGTTATGCTTTAAATGACCGCCGCGCTGTTCACACCGGCGACCAGCCGATGACGGCTGATCAATGGGCCAAAGGTGCCACAACGTCTGCCAGTGCCGTGGCCAAGCCGTCAATCACCTCTATTGAGAATGCCGGATACACAACGTCAGCCAGTTATCTATCAGGGGGCGACCCCAAACCGGCGGCACATGATTTTAAATCGGTCAGCGGGGTGAAGCAGGAATTATCCGCCGCCTTGGCCATGACCTACACGGCACAGAATACGTTAAGACAATCGAGCGAGCATGACCGTGCCATGGTGTTCGAAGCCGAGCGTCAAGCGAACGGATATCAGGCGGCGATACGCACCCAAGCCCCGGGTCTAGGTATTCATAGTGGTATGAGTGGAAGCACTCTCCAAGGTATGTTGCGATCCCAGAGAATGATGATGTCGCCTGAATTAACGCTGGCGAATGGCCCGAGAGCGCCCGGAGAAAATATGCTGTCTGATCTCACCACCGGCACAACCACAGGCGGGGTGTAAGGATGATAGGAGATTTTTTGAAAGAAGGTTTTAAAATTTGTGAAGAAGCTGAAATCGCGGGTATGTCCTTGGCAGGTATGCCCCCGAATGCACGCGGTCTTGATATGGCGGCAGGTGCTTTGCCCATTCAGCCCGAGATGATGAAGCCAACGCCAGCTCCGGTGATGTCCTACAAGCCCCAACCTTCACATCGTTTTGGGTAACATCGCGAACACACGCTTGGCATGCATGAAACGTTGAAGGGCGGTCATTCCGCAGAGCAAGCCAAAGATCACCGCGAACGCGGAAAATGCATCCGGATATAAACAACACACCATGATGAACAAAACGGTTTCGGTCGCGCCGACGACGCCGCCTTGGTGGTAAAAAGATTTTTCCCCGCGTTCGGTCGTTGTTAACCCGCGCTTGGCGGCGATAATTGCAAAGGCCAGAAAAGTAGAGGCTGTTCCGATATAGGAAAAAAGTAAAAACGCCGCCGCCAAAGCATGGTCAGGTTGACCCAGAATAAAAAAAATCGGAAAAGCCGCATAAATGATAAAATCAAGCGTGATATCCAGATACGCCCCCCATTCCGTCACGCGGCCGCCGGCTCTGGCGACGGCGCCATCCAGAATGTCCAGCCCACGGGATAGAAGTATAAGAACCATCGCCGGGATATAGGCTTGAAACCCGGCGCATACACATCCTGCCAATCCTAAGATGAACCCGATCCACGTGATCCGGTTCGCCATGAACCCTTGATCCGATAGTGATTTCGCTAGTTTGTTGAGTGGCGGGTCAATCAGGGGACGAAAAAGAGTGTCAAGCATCTTAATATGCCCTTACATTTTTGTTTAAGGATTTTATGACGTCTTGCCTTTGGGCGCGTCATCTTTGTCGTCCGTTAAATCATCGAGTGTCATGGCGCCCAATGCCAGATCAGATAAATCTTCATGGTCGGCATATTGACGTTGCAGATGGCGAAAATGACGAATGGCAAACAAAATACTGGTAAAATACGCCAGAGCCGACAAGGTGAGCGTTTCCCAAGGGGCCTGTATCAGAGCCGCGATGAATAAAATCGCGCCCCCCAGTGCCGGGATCGCCATTTTGGCTGGGATTTTGATCTGTTTGGTTGAAAAGGTGGGAATGCGGCTCACCATTAACCCGGCCACGAAAATAACCCATATACCGACCAGGGGATTGGCGAATGAAATTGAATCAAACGCCATGGGAAATTGAAGCCAGATGAACATCGGAAGTAACGCCAGCCCGGCACCCGCGGGGGCAGGGACACCGGAAAAAAAATTTTTCTTCCATTCCGGTTTTTTTTCAAGGCTGGTGACATTAAACCGCGCCAGGCGAATGGCCATGGCCGCCGAAAAAACCAACATCGCAATCCAGCCAATTTTACCAGCGTCTTCTAACACCCATGTGTACAAAATCAAAGGCGGCGCAATGCCGAAGGCCAAGAAATCAGACAGACTGTCGAGTTGTGCGCCAAAATCACTGGTGGCCTTTAATAAACGGGCAAAAGTGCCATCCAGCGCATCCATGAGAGCGGCAATGACGATCGCAATAACAGCGCGGTCCCAATGCCCATCCAAGGAAAATTGAATCGCGGTGAGCCCGGCACATAGCGCCGTGAGTGTGATGAGATTGGGGATCATTTTATGAATCCCGACAGCCTTCGGCGTGCTCTCTATTTTTGTTTCAGGCTTAAGAGGAGTGATCGTCATGAGGTCGCCCGATATTCAACGTTAATGGCTTTTTCCAATGCGCCGAGGTTCAGATCCGCCGAGATGTCCTAAAACCGTTTCCCCGCCAATGGCGCGCTGTCCCACGCACACCAGCGGCGCACATCCTTCGGGTAGATAAATATCCGCCCGGCTTCCGAACCGGATAATGCCATATCTTGATCCGGTGTCGACCTGATCGCCTTCGGCGACATCTGTGATAATGCGGCGGGCAATCAAACCGGCAATCTGAATGACGCCTAGTTTTTGGCCTGTAGGTGTTTCGATTAACAAACTGGCACGTTCGTTTTTATCGCTGGCCTTATCTAGTGAGGCATTCAAAAACTGCCCAGGATTATAGGCGGATTTGATAATCTTTCCGGTAACGGGGATTCGGTTCACATGGACATCAAACACAGACAGAAAGATACTGATTTTCGTGAAAGTGGCCGGTTCATTTTCCCCGCCCAGTTCCTTAGGAAGCGTAACATTTTCTGTGATATGTATGACTTTGCCGTCGGCAGGCGAGATAACCAAATCATCGTTTTGTGGTGTAACACGCACAGGGTCTCTGAAAAAATAAACGCAAAATAGGGTTAAAACCCCCATGATCAGCGAGAGCGTATCGGAGACCAGCATCAAACACAGCGTGATAAAGCCGGCGCCCGCGACAAAAGGGAAACCGGCCGGGTGCAAGGGCACCAGCACGGTATTTTTAATGGTATCAAAAAGGGTTTCAGTCGTGGGTTTTTTTGTCATGATGCCGAATTATACCTATTATCCGCGTAATTCCTAGGGTATAAAACGATTATTCGCGGTCTCTCGCGGATTAAAAAAATTATCCCTAATATTGGAATATTCATGAAAAATATAAAAAATGTCTGTGTCTACTGTGGGTCGTCTTCCCGTGTTGATGCGGTGTACAAAGACAGTGCGCGTCAGCTGGGTCAAATTCTGGCGGCCGAAGGCTGGGACATCGTGTATGGCGGCGGGCGCGTGGGGTTGATGGGTATTGTGGCCGATTCCGCCCTTCAGGCCGGATCCAAGGTCTATGGGATTATTCCCCACCATATTCAATCCCGTGAAATTGAACATACAGACTTAACCGAACTTCATGTCGTAGATAATATGCACACCCGAAAGCAGATGATGGTCGAACGGTCTGATGCCTTTGTTATCATGCCGGGCGGTCTGGGGACGCTGGATGAACTATTTGAAATTATGACCTGGCGGCAATTGGGGCTTCATGACAAGCCGATTGTCATGGTGAATGTAAACGGGTACTGGACAAAAATGATTGAGGCTGTGCGTCATATTTCCTCGGTCGGGTTTATGCGGCCAGAAGATCTGGGCATGCTTATTATTGTCAATGACCCCCGGGAGGTGCCCTCGGCACTGAAGGCCGCCCCCCAGCAAAGCATTGATCCCCAGACGAAATGGATATAATTGACGTATTACATTAAAGGCCTGTTAAGTCCCTGTGGAGTAATATAGAAGCTGGGTTTTATAAGACAGCTATTTGCCCTAGTGTTGAGGTGTCGGGTACGGTTTTCTTTAGGTTCTTCAAAAAAATAGTCTTTTATCTTCAGGGGTTTTTCAGTCGTGCAGTATGATCAGGATATCGCCCGCGCTAATGATGTCGCCGCCCAAGCGTTCGACCGGATGAAACATGAGGGTATTGCGCCCGCGCCGACGAATTTCGAAGTCTGGTATGTTTATTTTGCCAACGTCAATCAGGAATTGAAAGCAGAACTGAATGCCCTTCGGGCGGCCAGCGGTAAGATTACGGCGCAAGATTGCCTGATGCTTCACCAGAAATATTTAAGCGAAAACCGCCATCAAGATTTATATCAAAAAGCCGGGGATCAGATACATTCGGCTCTGCAGGATGTTTCTGGATTAATGAATAATGTACGCGACGCCACAACGGAATATTCTGGAACGCTGGAAAGTGTCAGCCAAAAAATTTCCACGGTCAAATCCCCTGAAGATATAAAAGTGGTGATGGAAAGCGTGGCCAAAGATACGGCCAAAATGCTGGCGCAGAATAAAAAACTCGAAGACCAGCTCTCTAAGTCATCGAAAGCTATGGATGAATTAAAACATGATCTAGAGCGCGTGCGCCGCGAGGCCATGACAGATGGTTTGACGGGTCTTTCTAACCGTAAATCCTTTGATGATCAGATTAAATCCTTAAGTCAATCCTGCATTGACGAAGGGAAAACCTTTACCTTGTTGATGGTGGATATCGACCATTTCAAAAGTTTCAATGATAATTTTGGGCATCAGGTGGGGGATCAGGTTCTGCGCCTGGTCGCCCGTACCTTGACCGACGGCGTCAAGGGTAAGGATTTTGCGGCACGTTACGGCGGCGAAGAATTTGCGATTTTACTTCCTGATACCAATTTGAACGGGGGCGTGATTGTCGGAGATAATTTACGCAAAACACTGGCCACCAAAGAAATTGTGAACCGGGCATCCGGCGAACACCTGGGTAAGATTACCATGTCCGTGGGTGCGGCGCAGTTTTACCCAGGTGAGGATACGGAATCATTGATTGAGCGGGCGGATGCCGCCCTGTACACGGCTAAACATAATGGCCGCAATCAGGTTGCCGCCGCGCCGACGCCGGTTTTGTCCAGCCAGAAAAAAGCCTAAAGTCTTATTATATCTTGCCGGGCGGTCTGTCTGTGACTATGTCTTAAGGCATGTCTCATCCGGTTTTCTCATCTTCTCATGCCTCTGTGTCTTCGTTAAACCCGGCGCAACAAAGGGCGGTTGAAACCACGCAAGGGCCCGTTCTGGTTCTGGCAGGGGCGGGCACCGGTAAAACACGTGTTCTGACAACTCGTCTTGCTCATATTTTGCGCACGGGTCTGGCGTTTCCGGGACAAATTTTGGCCGTGACATTTACGAACAAAGCCGCGCAGGAAATGAAAACAAGGGTGAGTGAGTTGATGGGCGGGCAACCTGTCGAGGGCTGGTGGCTGGGCACATTTCATGCCCTGTGTGTGCGCATGCTTCGCCGGCATGGGTCGGTCATTGGGTTGACGTCTGATTTCACGATTTTGGATCAGGATGATTCAGTACGCTTGATGAAACAATTAATGGAATCACAGAATATTGACGTTAAAAAATGGGCGCCTAAAGTCGCGGCTGATATTATATCAGGCTGGAAAGATAAGGCGTGGACGGTCTCAGATATAGATTCATCCAGAGCCAGTGATTTTGCTGGCGGTGCCCTACCTGTCTTATACCGTCAGTATCAAGAACGTCTTAGAACGCTGAATGCCTGTGATTTTGGTGATTTATTGTTGCATGTTATTTCTATTCTACGCAAACCGGAACATGCCGATATTTTGGCGGATTACCACCGGAAGTTTAAATATATTCTGGTTGATGAATATCAAGATACCAATATTGCTCAATATTTATGGTTGAGATTATTAGCACAAGGATCAAACAATCTCTGTTGTGTGGGGGATGATGACCAATCCATTTACGGATGGCGCGGTGCCGAGGTCGATAACATTCTTCGGTTTGAAAAAGATTTTCCGGGGGCTACGGTCATACGGCTAGAAGAAAATTATCGTTCAACGGGGCATATTTTGTCAGCTGCGAATGCCGTCATTGCCTGTAATGAAAATCGACTGGGTAAACAATTATTCACCGTATCCGGCATGGGGGATAAAATTTGCGTGCGTGGCCTATGGGACGGCGAAGCGGAAAGCAGATGGGTGGCCGAAGAAATTGAATCCCTTCAGCATAAAGGATGGAGTCTGGATCAGATGGCCGTTCTGGTTCGGGCGGGGTTTCAAATGCGTGAATTCGAAGACCGGTTCATGCAACTGGGTTTGGCCTACCGCGTCATTGGGGGGCCCCGTTTTTATGAACGGGCAGAAATCAGGGACGCGCTGGCTTATTTCCGCGTGGTTAATCAATCCCAAGATGATTTGGCGCTTGAGCGCATTATCAACACGCCTAAACGGGGCATTGGGGATCAGACGGTTCAAACCCTGTATGTCTATGCACGTGCCAAAAGCATATCCTTATATCAGGCCATACAAGACCTGACACAGACTGATGAATTAAAACCCAAGGTCAAAGGAACGTTGATGGCCTTGGTGGATAGCTTCGAGCGTTGGAAATCATTGGTGGGCACGACGGCACATCCTGATCTTTCAGCGATGATCCTTGACGAAAGTGGATATATGGCCATGTGGAAGGGCGATAAGTCACCAGATGCCCCCGGCCGTATTGAAAACTTAAAGGAATTATCCACCGCGATGGCCGATTTTGATTCTCTCTCCGCGTTTTTGGAACATGTGTCGCTGGTCATGGAAAACCAGAATAACACACAAGGCCCTCATATTACCTTGATGACTTTGCATGGTGCCAAAGGGCTTGAATTTGATGCCGTGTTTTTAACGGGGTGGGAAGAAGGGCTTTTCCCGTCCCAACGCACCATGGATGAAAACGGACTGAAAGGTCTTGAAGAAGAACGACGTCTTGCCTACGTCGGGATTACGCGGGCACGGCAAAAAGCCTTTATTTCTTATGCCGCCAATCGGCGTATGTATGGCCAGTGGGTGAATGCGATCCCGTCACGTTTTGTCGATGAACTGCCACCCGAGCATATCGAGGTTGAAACCGAAGGCGGTTTGTACGGCCCCGGGCGATCTGCGCATTGGGATTCAAAAGGGTTTACCCCGGCGATATCCACGCCCGTGTCTTCTGTTGTCATTGAACGCGAATATCACCGCGGAGACAGAGTTTTCCATGACACGTTTGGCACAGGTACCATCGTCCATATTGAAGGATCAAAACTGGATATCCAGTTTGATAAGGCTGGCCATAAACGGGTTTTGGATAGCTTTATTGTGAAGGCTTAGGTGTTTTTTCGGCCTGAGGCGACGAAGAAGCGGGTTTTTTATCCGGCATTTTATAATCGATGACTTTACCGGCCCCAATCACGTCGGATCCGTTCAACTGGTGGATCATCACCACGTATCCGCCGCGGTCGTTCCCGCCGGGGGGTGCCCCTACGGGTACTTCGATGGTTCTTTTTTCACCGTGCCATTTGGCAATATGTTTGGATGATTTGACAACATTTGAGAATCTGAGCACGCGTCCCGCTGTTTGTCCTTCTGTTAATTTTTTAACCACCGAATCCTGATATCTTAATAACCAAACACTATAGGAGTCCTGATCATCCAGTTTCCATGTTGTGTTGGGGAGCGTGACAAAGAGCGTTTCCTGATCTTTCCAGGATAAATCAACCGGCAGGGGCGGCTTTCTTCCCCCACCTGACTCTAGGTTAAAAAATTGATTGAAAATTCTGATTTTGTCACGGTCTATGCCTTGCCTGCCATTGACAATAAAATAAGGCACATTGACCTCCGCTTCGGACATCATGCCAGATGCCTTATACGTCCATTGACGATAGGTGCAGGCTTCGAGACCCGTGGGATTTTCCAGTGTCTGGTCATCCCAATAATCAACATGACATCCCAGTGTGATGACATTCTTATTTTTGGACAGGTCATACAAAATGCGGTCGGCCTCCATGCAGGCACCACAATTTGTGGACGTAAATAACTCCACGACGACAGGAATATCCTTATTAATGACAAGTTCCTCGCGGGACTGTGCGCTGGCTGTCTGTGCCCATAGAGCTGTCGTCAAAACTATAAATAAACATAAAAAATATGTGCCGGGTCGCATGTTCATTATTTCATTATGCCAGAAAATCCGTTAAAAATCATATTCCTGTATCTTAAAGATTAAATGAGGCAATCCCATGACACAATCTCCGCCGCTCGCCTGTATTTTTGGGGGCACCGGGTTTATCGGACGTCAGGTGGTTCGGGAATTATCCGCTAAGGGTTATCGTCTAAAAATTGCCACGCGCATACCCGAACGGGCATATGAATTAAAAACCTGTGGGACGGTGGGGCAAATTGTCCCGGTTTTTTGTGATTACACAGAAGGCTCTGTGGCTCAGGCTGTTCAGGGATGTGATCTGGTGGTCAATTGCGTGGGTATTTTATTTGAACGGGGACGCCGGAACACATTTCAAAAAATTCACGCCGAACTCCCTAGGCTTATTGCCAGAGCCTGTCATCACGCCGGTGTTCAAAAATATATTCATTTTTCGGCCTTGGGGGTTGACCGCGCACATTCTAAATACGCACAGAGCAAAAAAGCCGGTGAAGACGCGGCGCAAAAATATTTCCCCGGTGTCACGATATTGCGCCCATCTATCGTTTTTGGCGCGGGTGATGGATTTTTCAACCTTTTTGCCCGGCTATCGGTTTTTTTACCTGTCTTGCCGCTCATTGGTGGGGGGCATACACGGTTTCAGCCGGTTTTCGTGGGCGATGTAGCCGATGCCGCGGTTAAAGCCAGCGCCCATTCTGAATGCGCGGGGCACATATACGAATTAGGGGGGCCGGATATTTATACATTTCGTGAATTATATGATCTCATGTTCCTTCATACGGGCCGCCCGCGCCCCTTAATCAGTTTGCCATGGGGGATTGCCAAAATCCAAGGCATGCTAATGGGGATGATGCCCCATCCCTTGTTGACAGCTGATCAGGTTGAAACATTGAAGACAGATAATGTGGTGTCGCCTGATGCCTTGACGCTTCGTGATCTGGGTGTCGAAAGCACCGCACTTTCGACGATTTTACCGACCTATCTGTCTCGCTTTCGTCCCGGCGGCCGATTTGGCAACAAAAAAGCGGCTTAAATCAGACACAATTGAAAGGCATTCTATGATGCGTATGATATATCTGAAAACCGCTATCATAACGATGATTTTATGCATAGGGGCATGGACAATGTTCCCGGTGCCTTCTGAGGCTTCGGCCAAAAAACCTTCGGGTCAGACGGTGGGTATTGCAGCCATCGTTAATGAAGACGCGATCACACAATCCGATATTCAAGATCGTCTGTTTTTAATGATTGCCTCTTCCGGGCTTCCCGATTCCCCAGATTTACGCAAGCGTGTCATGCCGCAGGTGATGGAAGGTTTGATTGAAGAACGTATAAAAATTCAGGAAGCTCAGCGTCTGAAAATTGAAGTGTCTGATGATGAAATCGGCAAAGCCTTTAAAACCATTGCCGAGCAGAATAAATTTACGCCTGAACAATTTGCCGATATTTTAAAAAGACAAGGTATCAATAAATCCACGTTGGATCATCAGATCAGGGCCCAGATTGGCTGGACAAAAGTCGTTCAGCAACAAATCAGACCACAGATTACTGTCAGTCCCAATGATGTCACCGCCCGCAAGTCACGTATTCAAGAAGCCTTGGGGAGAACAGAGTATCTAGTTTCTGAAATTTTCTTGCCTGTGGATTCTCCTGCACAGGAAGCGAGTGTCAGGCAGCTCGCCGATAAATTAATGTCTGAATTACAAAACCCCAAAAAACCAGTACCATTTTCAGCCGTCGCAGCGCAGTTTTCGAAAGCCCCGGGGGCAGAAGAAAAAGGTGGTTCGATTGGCTGGATACAACAAGGACAATTACCTTCTGAGATTGATCAGGTGCTTCCGACGCTTCAAGAAGGACAGATCTCATCCGTTATCAAAGGGGCAAATAGTTATCACATTCTTCAATTGAACAAAAAAAGAGAAATATCTGGGGAATCCATTCCTTCGGATGATGATCTACTGAACCAGATTGGTCTGGAACGTTTAACGCGGGCACAGGCACGATATCTTCAAGATCTGAAAGCGGCGGCATTTGTTGACCGCCGGATCTGATATCGACCAACTGCCGCCGTTGCGGGAGATTATCCGTGCGTATGATTTACGGGCGGAAAAAAAATTAGGGCAGAATTTTCTGCTGGATTTAAATCTGACTCAAAAAATTGCTAAAGCCGCCGGCAATGTCGAACATATCCACGTCATTGAAATTGGCCCCGGCCCCGGGGGCTTAACCCGCGCCTTGTTAAATACGTCCGCTTCTCATGTTTCGGCGATTGAATATGACCCCCGCGCGATTGAAGCTTTGCAGTCCTTGAAACAAGCCGCGCATGGGCGCCTGACCTTGGTGGCGGGGGATGCTTTGGCTATTGATCTCATGCATATAGCTCAGCCGCCACGCGCGGTGGTAGCAAATCTGCCTTATAATATCGCCACGCCACTTTTGATTGGTTGGTTAAAACAGATCAGAGATCATCAGGCGTTTAAACATTTGACCCTAATGTTTCAAAAAGAAGTTGCTCAGCGCATTGTCGCCCCCCAAGGGTCAGAATTTTATGGCCGCCTTTCGGTGATGTCAAAATGGTTGTGTACACCTAAAATCGCGTTTGATATTTCGGCGTCGGCTTTTACGCCGCCGCCCAAGGTCACCTCCAGTGTGGTGCATTTTATTCCCAAAATATTACCCGAAGGATCCCCGCCTTTTTCTGCCATGGAACAGGTGACAGCCCTGGCGTTTGGTCATCGGCGAAAAATGATCCGAAGTTCTTTGAAGATATATGCAGATGCCATCAAAGCCTGCGGATTGGACGATACAAAAAGAGCCGAAGAATTATCCGTTGATGATTTTTCGGCGCTGGCGCGGGCAATATCTTAAATCCTGTCTTTTAACGCACGGACAAAATCAGATAAGCCCCCAATGCGTCTTCGTTTTAAACGCTCTGCATTTAAAATCAGCTGAGCCTGCGTAATCGCTTTTTCAATATCAGTATTGATCAACACATAATCATATTCAGAATAATGGGTCATTTCATCGGCGGCTTTACTCATCCGGCGATGAATTTCATCTTCGGTGTCCCGGCCTCTGGCGCGCAGACGCCGCTCCAGTTCTTGTGAAGATGGCGGCAGAATAAAAACAGTGACAAGGTCATCACGTGCCATTTCACGCAGTTGTTGGGTTCCCTGCCAGTCGATATCAAAAATGACGTCTTTACCTTGGGCAAGTGCGTCTTCAACAGGGCCTCGCGGGGTGCCGTAATAATGGCCAAAAACCTTGGCATGCTCTAACAATTCTCCCCTTTCAATCATGTGATTGAAATCGGGGACATCCACAAAGTAATAATCTTGCGCATGAATTTCTCCCGGGCGGCGGGGGCGCGTGGTGGCGGAAATGGAATTGATCAGATCCGCATTATCTTTGAGCAAAGCGCGGGTGATGGTTGTTTTTCCTGCCCCTGAGGGAGAGGATAAAACAAACATTAAACCCCGGCGGGAGAGGGACATATGACTCATAGGCCGTATTGTAGTCAGATATCCTGGTCATGCAATCCTGTGTTTTCATTTTCTAGGTACATGGTATAGGGTTCTTCACATGAAAAATCCGCGTCATATTTTAATCACGGGGGCATCCAGCGGTATCGGGGAAGCATTGACATTACATTATGCCGCGCCGGGGGTAAGGTTATCTTTATGCGGACGGGATTTAGCTAGATTATCCCGGGTCGTGGCTGAGGCTGAAAAACAAGGTGCCTTCGTGACCGGGGATGTCATGGATGTACGCGATCAACAGGCGATGTCGACATGGATCATATCCCGGGACGCACAGGCACCGATTGATCTGGTGATTGCCAATGCCGGCATATCCGGGGGAACAGCCGGACAGGTGCATGCTGAACCGTCCGATCAGGTTCGCCGAATCTTTGATGTTAATCTTTATGGCGTTTTAAATACCATCGACCCTATTTTGCCTGCTATGTTGTCGCGAGGCACCGGCCAGATTGCACTGGTCAGCTCGCTGGCCGCCTTTCGCGGCTGGCCAGGGGCGCCGGCCTATAGTGCTTCTAAAGGTGCTGTTCGGTTTTATGGTGAAGCTTTGCGTGGCGCACTGATGAACACAGGGGTTCAGGTCAATGTCATTTGCCCCGGATTTGTCGTTTCGCGGATGACAGATGCGAATGATTTCCCGATGCCGTTTTTAATGCCTGCCCCGCAAGCCGCGCGTTTGATTGCAGAAGGTTTGTATGCCAATCGTGGGCGGATTGCCTTTCCGTTTATCACGCATGTGATGTCATGGTTTGTGTCTGTACTGCCCGATGCCTTAGTTCAGAAAATTCTAATAAAATTACCCAGAAAGAAATAAAACGATCATTTTTCTTTTAAAAATTATAATAACCGTTAATATGTTCACAGGGGTTAAGGGTTTTTTGTCTGTGTAAACTGACAAACAAGCAAAATACTTCTTTTGCTTGCGTGGATGTATATCCAATAAGAGGTTTACCGTGATCGATACGGAATGTCTGGAGCAGAATACACCCAAAGCGGTAGCTTTGTTAAAAGCGATTGCCAATGAAAGCCGTATGAAAATTTTATGCGTTCTCAATGTCGGGGGCGAAAAAAATGTGGGTCAGCTAGAACAGATCGTGGGGTTAAGCCAATCTGCACTTTCCCAGCATCTGGCACGCATGCGCAAAGAAGGCTTGGTCACAACCCGCCGGGATGCGCAGACCATTTATTATTCCTGTCACAACCATGAAGTGCGGGCGATACTGGATTGTCTGTGTGCCATCTATCGTCCCCAGGCTCAATCTTAAGACGATATGATATGGGTCAACGTATCTGTTACTTTTTGAACGGATAGGGTATTTAAATCATCTTCCTGAATCGTTGTGACATTTTCCCCCAGTGGTGCATGTTTTTTGGGCTGGCTATGTTTTGAAAATAAAACCAGCGAGGGACATCCGGTTGGCGCAATCAAATGTAAGGGCCCCGTATCATTGCCCAGTGCAAGCACAGCCCCCCGGGCGAGAGCAGGGAGATCAAACAGGGATGTTTTCCCCCCTAAATGAATAGCGTTGGGGTTGAGTGCGGCGATGTTATCGAGAACATCTTGTTCATCTGAAGATCCAATCAAGACAGGTGTGATGTGATGTCGTTGTAAAAAGTCACAGGCTTCAGCAAAAAAAGAAGCAGGCCATCGTTTTTCAACATGCCGTGCCGAAGATCCCGGTATAATCAACGCATAACGTAGGGGCAGTGCGTAGGCAGACAGATCTGATGTCATCCAGGATAAGTCATCTATCTGAACATCCTGGATGCCCGCGCGCTTCAGTGTTTGGACATGGCCATAAAACGCCAATCCTGCTGATCGATCTGGGGATGTATTTCGGTGTGATGCTCCGGGCGCGATGCCCACCCATTCGGGTTTGGGGGACATTAATCTAAAATAAAAACCGGTACGGTCATTATTTTGAAGATCATATACGCGGGAGAAATGCCCATGATTAAGTTTTAATATCAGGTCACGCCATCCCCCCACATCAAACCATTTTGGGCGCGGATCAACCCAAATATGATCAAATAATTTTGTACGAGTCAAAAGATCAACATAAGCAGAAGTCGTTAACACCGTGAATTCTGCATCCGGATGATGCGCCTTAATCGCCCGCATCGGGCCTAAGGCTTGAACCATATCCCCTAGGGCACCCAGTTTAATAATCAGAATTTTCTGTGTCTTATTCTGCCGCATGTTTAAGATTTCGGCGCACCGACACGGGGGAAGTTACAGCATATTTTTCATTCATTAATTCTGCATAGACATTCAAGGTTTCGTCCGTCATGCGTTCCCGGGTGAAATGATTGGCAATATGGGTCATGCCCCGCGTAGCCAAAACAGCGCGTTGTTGAGGCGTCAAAGCGAGCGCATCCCGAAGCGCATCCGCCAATGCTTGAGGGTCAGACGGCGGGATCAACCACCCGGTTTCCCCCCGGATAATGGTTTCCCGCGCGCCGCCATGGTCTGTGGCGATGACGGGACGCCCCATGGCTTGCGCTTCGACGGGCACGCGTCCAAATCCTTCCGGGTCGGTTGAAGCCGATACCACTACCGTCGAGAGCATATAGGCGGTGGGCATGTCCGAACAATGATCGATAATCCGCACACGTCCCTCAAGTCCCTTATCGGTGATAAGCTGTTCCAATTCGGCGCGATATTCATGCCGGCCTTGATCTGACCCGATCATAACGCAAAAAACATCCGGGCGATTTAATTTTTCCATCGCTTCGATCAGAACGGTATGCCCCTTCCAGCGTGTCAGTCGCCCCGGCATCATCACAATCGGCGCACCGTCCGGGATGCGCCACGCACTTGAGAGTGAAATTAAATGTGTAGGAACCACGGCCGTCGGGTGAAATTTTTCCAGCGCGATGCCCCGGTGAATGACCCGAATAATAGACGGATCGACGGCATATTGTTCACGCAAATACTGGGCGACATACTCTGAAATGGCGATGACTCGCTCGCCTTTGATGATGGATGAATTATAAAAACGCTTGGCTTCGCCGGAGATATTGTAAGGCGCATGGCACGTCGTCATGAATTTAACTTTTGTGCCCTGACAGGCCTTATAGGCCGACCATGCTGGTGCCCGTGACCGTGCATGCACAATATCAACATCATATTTTTCTATGAGCGATTTTAATCGCCCGATATTCCGCCACATGACAAAGGGATTTTTACTATGTACGGGCAAGGTGATATGCGTCGCGCCAGCCCGCGCCAGTTCATGCACGCGCGTACCACCTGCAGACACCACAATGGATTTTGCCCCGGATCTCACCAATTCGGCCGCCACATCCAGACATCCCTGCTCTGCGCCGCCCGCGCCCAGTTCGGGAATGATCTGCATCACGACAGGTTGTTTTTTCGTGCTACCGGATAAATGTGTCATATCGTATGATTCAAATAAGTTAATGCCTGACGAAAGTTTTATCATAATGCCTCAATTTATCAAAAGTACAAACGGTTATGATGTTGCCTATGAATCCCACAGAGGGTCTAGGCCTTGGGTCGTGTTTTTGGGGGGCTTCAGATCAGATATGCAAGGCACTAAGGCGATCTATCTGGAAACGCTTTGCCGTGATAACGGCTTTGGGTTCATCCGGTTTGATTACGGGGGGCATGGACAATCCGGGGGCAACTTTACCGATTTATGTATCAGTGACTGGACTCAAGACACGCTGGAGGTCATCGCCCATGTGGCAGGGGATGACAAGGTGATATTGGCCGGGTCGTCCATGGGGGGCTGGATTTCCCTGCTCTGCGCCGAACAAAGACCCACGCAGGTGAAGGGATTGGTAGGCATTGCGTCTGCCCCGGATTTTACGTCCTGGATTGAACGGGATATGACGCCGGTGCAACGCCAGGCACTTGAAACACAAGGTTATTTCGAAGAACCCAGTGCCTATGATTCCGCGCCCTATGTATTCACCCGAAAGTTAATCGAAGATGGTGCCCGCAACGCGGTGATGACACGTGATCTCGGCCTTAATATTCCGGTGGCACTCCTGCAAGGCACCGCCGACCCCGATGTGCCATGGCAAACCGCCGGGCAGATCAAAAATGCCATTAAACAGGCCGATTGCCACGTTTATATGATTGAAGGCGGGGATCATCGGCTCTCCCGGCCAGAAGATTTGGCTCTTCTAGGTGGGGTAATAGTTGAAATGCACGCCCGTTTCTGATAACTGACGGGTCACGTCAAAAGGACAGGTGGCCGAGTGGCTTAAGGCGCACGCCTGGAAAGTGTGTATACGTTAACCCGTATCGGGGGTTCGAATCCCCCCCTGTCCGCCATTTTTTTATTTTTGCCGCCCCGTACTCACCATTTTTGCATGTCAGCATACACCTGTGTATGCCCTGCATATTTCTTTTTTTTAAAGAATGATAGATTTGCGTCAATGTACGCTTAAAAACTCTCTCCGTTATCTTTAAATCCAAGAGATATGCCATGCGCCAAAACGGTCCGGTTACCCAACGTGAAGTGTTTATGAAAGAGGGGTCTGCCATCGTCTCTCGTACCGATGACAAGGGCAGGATTAAATTCGTCAACGAAGATTTTGTCGAGATTTCTGGCTTTGCGCGCGATGAGTTAATCGGTCAGCCGCATAATCTTATTCGTCATAGTGACATGCCCCCCGAAGCGTTCGAGGATATGTGGCGGGATTTAAAAGCCGGAAAACCGTGGAGCGGATATGTGAAAAACCGCGTCAAGAACGGCGATCATTACTGGGTCGAAGCCAACGCCATGCCAGTGATCGAACAAGGTGTGCTCGCCGGCTATATATCCATTCGAAACAAGCCCGATCCATCGATTACCAAAACCGTCGGAGATATTTATAAAAAATTCTTGAGCGGGGAAGCTAAAGGTTTGTGGATTGAGCATGGCAGGATTGTCGAAAAATCCCGCAAAGCCCAGATGAATCGCTGGTTTTCCATGATTAAAAATAAAATACTGTGCGTGTCGGCAGTACTGTGCCTATTGGTCGCGATGATTGGCGGGGCGGCCATTTATTTCATCCATGATACCACAAATCAACTCAAGCAAATGTTTTATACTGAAGTCATGCCGATGAATACGCTCTCAGAAATAAGCCAGCTTATGTATGAAAACGCGCTCAACGTGATGATTATCAGCACGAATACAGAAAAATCGACTGAGCTAGAGGCAAAAATTCAAACAAATTCTGAAAAAATTTCCAAAGATTTTGCTGACCTTGAGGCTATGAATCTTACGGCAGAAGAAAAAAAGCTCATCAAAAAATTTCAGGATCAACGGGATGTTTTTAGAAAGCAAGCCATACAGCCTGCTTTGGCCTTGGCGAAAAAAGGCCGCGCCAGCGAATCTACGCGCGTGATATCTGATCAATATCCGGCCTTTGATCAAGCGATGAAGGCCAATGGACAGCTCTTGGATTTGCAAATGAAAGAAGCGCAGATCCGATATGATGATGCTCGAAAGCAGGCGATCATCGATCTTTTGATTTTTCTGGG
This sequence comes from uncultured Pseudobdellovibrionaceae bacterium, assembly GCA_964654245.1. Lineage (GTDB taxonomy): Bacteria > Pseudomonadota > Alphaproteobacteria > Micavibrionales > Micavibrionaceae > UWPOB-MICAV1. Next base: position 29,919 of record CAZZGO010000004.1, read on the forward strand.
CATTATCGCTACGGGTATTGCGGTGGCCTATTTATCTTCGCACTATTTAGGAAAAACCTTCAACGAACGTCTTGATTATGTGGATACCCGTCTGAATTCCATCATGGGCGGAAATTACATGACGGATATTCAAGTCACGGACAATGAAATGCAAAATACGCTGACGACGATCAAGGCGTTGCAGGCTAAACTATCGTATGGCGAGCTTGAGAAAAAAGAGCTCGAGCGTCAGAAAAAAGAAATGCAGGCCAAAATGGCCGATGATTTTGAACAAAGTGTTAAAACCATTGTCAATGTGGTGGCATCTGCCGCAACAGAATTGGCGCAAACAGCCGAAAGCATGGTGAGCACAGCCCAGAACAGTGCCGAAAAAGCCTCTAGTGCGAATGGAGAAGCCGCGAGTGCCACGGCTAACGTTCAATCTGTAGCGGCGGCGTCTGAGGAATTGTCTTCCACGGTTCAGGAAATTGCTGAACAAATGCAAAAAACCAGAAGCTTGGTGAATGACTCTCTCGATAAAACCCAAAATGCTGACTCAATCGCGAATACTCTGAATGATGCCACTAATAAAGTGGCTAGCGCGATGAATATGATTGCTGAAATTTCAGGTCAAATTAATTTGCTGTCTTTGAATGCCACGATCGAATCCGCCAGGGCGGGAGAAGCGGGCAAAGGATTTGCCGTTGTGGCGGGCGAGGTTAAAAATCTGGCCAATCAAACCAATAAAACCACAGAAGAAATACAGCTTGTGGTTGTTGCCATGCGCCAAGCCGCACAAAATATTATTGATGCCCTGAAGGAAGTGAATTTGTCTGTCGGGTCAATTTCAAGCGCGACCAGCAATGTTGCCGCCGCCGTCGAGGAACAATCTGCGGCGACCAACGAAATCGCCCGTAATATGCAGACGGCCTCGTCTAATACGCAGTCCATTGCAGATAGTTTAAAGGATGTTGAAGCGGCTTCGGCGCAGGCAGGCTTATCGTCTGAACAAATGCTCGTGGCATCACGGGAGTTATCCAAACAGGCCGTAGAGCTGAATTCTCAGGTAGATCATTTCCTTCAGCGGGTACGTGCGGAGTAATTGTCTTTTTTATGGCTTGTGGTAAAAAAGGGAATATGCAAGCTTAAAGGCGTGTTGTTTCATCTTTGCCGCCGAGATTTTATAAAATTGATATGTTGTGGCTTGCCGCTCATGATGGGACAGTTCTCGGCGAAAGTCTTTGCGTCCCCTAAAAAGCATATGTCAGAAAATAAGAAAAAAGTTCTCATTATCGGGGCCGGTGTTGCTGGACTTTCTTGCGCATCTGACCTGAGCGGGCACGGCTTAGATGTTACTGTTCTTGAAGCTAAAAATGATATTGGCGGCCGTATTTTACGGCATCCTGACCCTCAAACCCCGTTTGATATGGGGGCGTCATGGGTGCATGGTATTCATCAGAACCCGGTTGGCGATCTGTTAAAAAAAGCAGGGGCACGTCTGACCCCAACCTATTTTGATGATCGTGTTGTGTATAATTCTCAAGGAGAAGAAGTCACGCTCGATCCAAGCCCTGATTTTTATATCTATATTGAAAAACTGAAGCGTGCTGAAAGTTCTGATATATCTATTCAGGATGCATTATCTCGGTTTATTGACCAACATAAATTATCAAATGATCAGGCAGATATTTTATCGCATCGTCTGCGGGTAGATTTTGAAACAGAATATGGAACAAGTTTATCAAAACTATCCGTTTTTCAATATGACGAAGATAAAGGTTTTTCAGGTGGCGACTTCTGGGTTCAACCCAGTTATCGGATATTGATAGATACATTGGCAAAGGGTCTAAAGATTGTTCCCAATTCCCCAGTTACGCGTATTGAACAGGTCTCGAATTATACGCGCGTTATCACGCAAAATAACACTGTATATGAGTCTGATGTTGTTGTCGTTACCGCTTCGTTAGGCGTTTTGAAATCAAATATAATGATGTTTTCCCCGGAATTGTCACCTGAAAAAAAATCAGCGATACAAAAACTGGGCATGGGAAACCTACATAAAAGCTTTTTTATTTTTAACCAAGCGTTCTGGGACAATCATACAGCGATTAATCAGACATTTTCGCCATTATGGGCTGAACTCATCAATGTTTCTCCTCTTTATAAACGCCCAGTTCTCCTTGCGTTACATGCAGGCTATCAAGCCGAAGCTGTGCAGGCCATGTCTGATTCAGAAAAAGCCCAGAGTCTTTATGCGGTTTTGAAAAATATTTATCCAACAGCGTCAGTCCCCCTTCATGTGGTTTCATCTGACTGGCAGAATGATCCCTTCACGCAAGGGAGCTATTCTTTCGTGCCACCCGGGGAGAGTTTTCAGTTGCACCGAACCCTGGCACAGCCCGAGGGCAGGATCTTTTTTGCCGGCGAACATACGAATCCGGATTATCCGGCCACCGTTCATGGGGCGTATTTATCCGGCAGACGCGCCGCCCGGGACATTCTTCGAGATCCGCGGATTATGCCGGGCGCACTCAAATCTTAAGCCATAAAAAAATGGGTTGACCCCCCCCTTAATACCGTGCATTCAGTTTGCTGATTATTGACCTGATATTCTACGACGTAAGGAGAGACAATATGTCCAAAACCTACCCTGTTTATGGCCGTATCGCGGGCCCGATTGTGATGATTGGCTTTGGTTCCATCGGCCGGGGAACTCTGCCCTTGATTGAACGTCATTTTGACTATGATAAAAGCCAGTTAACCGTCATTGAACCGGAACCTACCTATGCTGAATTCCTGAAGGCACGTGGTATTCAGGTTATTCAGCAAGAAGTGACGAAGGATAACTATCAGAACCTGCTTTCAAGCCTGTTTAAGGGTAAGCCGCAGGGATTTTGTGTGAATCTGTCCGTGGATACAAGCTCAGTCGATCTGATGCGTTTTTGCCGGGAAATGAACACCTTATATATCGATACAGTGGTTGAGCCGTGGCCTGGATTTTATTTCGGCGGCTCTGTCCAGAATAATGCTCGTACCAACTATGCCCTGCGTGAGACTGTTTTGGCCGAACGCCGCAGATCCCCCGGCGGGACAACGGCAGTGTCCTGCTGCGGGGCTAACCCCGGCATGGTATCATGGTTTGTCAAGGAAGCCCTGCTGACGATTGCCAAAGATACCGGGATTAACGCACCCATGCCGACGTCAAAAGAAGGCTGGGCAAAGTTAATGCAAAAAGCCGGGGTCAAAGGTATTCATATCGCGGAGCGGGATACCCAGCGCAGTTCAGACCCCAAGCGTATTAATACGTTTGTGAATACATGGTCTGTTGAGGGTTTTGTCTCCGAGGGGTTTCAACCGGCTGAGCTGGGCTGGGGGACACATGAAAAATGGATGCCGCCCGGTGCCCAAACGCAAAATGATCCTTCGGGATGTCAGGCTGCCATATTTTTAAATCGTCCCGGGGCGGATACCCGCGTTCGGACATGGTGCCCGACACCGGGGTCACAATATGGGTTTTTGGTCACACATAATGAATCGGTGTCGATTGCTGATTATTTTACCGTGGGCTCGGGGTTGACACCTGAATATCGTCCTACCTGCCATTATGCGTATCATCCCTGTAATGATGCCATTTTATCTTTCCATGAAGCTTTTGGGGCGGGTAAAGTGCAAGAGGAACATCGCATTTTAGATGAAAATGAAATCATCGACGGGATGGATGAACTGGGTGTTCTTTTATATGGTCACGCCAAGAACGCGTATTGGTTTGGCTCTCGCTTGACGATTGAACAAACCCGCGCCTTGGCGCCATACCAAAATGCCACAGGGCTTCAGGTGACGTCGGCTGTGCTGGCTGGCATGGTCTGGGCGCTTGAAAATCCGAATGCCGGTATCGTCGAAGCCGATGATCTGGATCATGTCCGTTGCCTTGAGGTACAAAAACCGTATCTGGGTAATGTCGAAGGGCATTACACAGACTGGACACCGCTTTCGAATCGCTGGAATCTCTTTGACGAAGACATTGATGCTTCTGATCCCTGGCAATTTAAGAACGTTTTAGTGTCTTAAAACACCTTTTTAAAACCGCCTTTTAGGCGGTTTTAAAATCCTAAACTTCGCCGAATTAGACCCAGGGCAATTAAAGTCAGAATTAATTTAAGACCCTTTTGAAAGACTTTTTCTGGAATTTTCTGAAGAATATGGGTGCCGGTATACGTTCCGGCAAACCCCATGAGGATCATAAGAATAATCATACCTATCCAGTCGTTCAGTGAAATACCAAGGGCAATCAAGACGATAATTTTTAAACCATGTTGAAGAATGAGGCAGGCAGATTGCGTGCCGATGAGTTGTTGTTTATCAAGCCCTTTGCGTTGAAGCGCCGCATTGACCAAAGGCCCCATTGCGCCAAAGAACATCGCAAAAAAAGAAGCCGTTGCCCCGACCAAGGGCATTCCCCAATGTTCAGCATAAGGCAGAGGTATTTTGGGTGCCCAGACAACCCATAATAAAAAACCGCCTAATGCGGCCATCAAAATATCTTCCGGGAGTGAGACAAAAAGGTACCCCCCCAGCGCGGCACCAAAAATACCGCCGCCCGCAAATCCCCACACAATCGGCCAGCTTATATGTGATCTCAGTAAAAACGCGCGGCCAGAATTAGACCCTAACTGAACCAACCCGTGGACGGCAATTAGATGCGAGACAGGGATCATGCTCGACATGGCCCCCATCATCGCCACGCCGCCGCCAATGCCAATAGAGGCGGCCAATAAAGACGTAAAAAAGCTAAAGCCGATGAGTAGGAGTGCCTGCCAGAGAGGAATGGCCTGAGGGAATAAAAAGTCAGAAAGCGTAGAAAGAATGTCGGCCATAGAGTGTGGGTATATTAAAAAAAGGGGTCAGGCACAAGAATATGCCTGACCACGTTTTATGAAAGAATTCGATTAAGGCTTGAGCAGAGCGCGGGCACTTACCGTCAATGATAGGCTGGATTCCCCGGCATCGGCCACAGGTGCCGCCATGGCATCTGCTTGCGCCGACATCACCATTTTTTCCATCCCGCCTCGGGCATAGGGCATGGGCTGGGGGTACCCGCCGCTGGTATCTAAATTTACATCCGTGAGCTCGAACCCTTTTTTACCTAGCGCGTCTGACGCTTTTTCTGCTTTGGCACGAAGTTTTTTTAAGGCAATCACCATCAGTTCATCCCGCACCGCTTCGGCTTTTTCAGGGGATAACGTGTACATGAGGTTGCTCATGGCAAATCCCAATTCCTGAATCTGTCCCGTGAGTTCCAGCATTGACGCCGAATCTTTTGATTCCATGTCCAGCGTTTGGCTGGCGCGCCATGTCGTTTTGACCTTCCCGGTATATTGACCTGTTTTGGGATCTGGGATGGGTTGTTCGTTCTTATAAACGTTGTAGCCGCCTGTGGACACTTTGACGCTATCATATTTTTTTGAGGCTTCGATAGCGGCTTTCATGGCCTTGTTCACGTCATCTTGTACTTTTTTGACGTCGGCATCTTCTTTTTCAATACGAAGCGATGCGATGAGTTGATCTTGAACTAACTTACGTGTTTCGGTGGCTGATAAATTAATCAATACATGCCCTTCGGGCGGAAGCATGAGAGGATTGTCCTTATCCGCGCGTGCAGATGATGACAACGTCAAAAAAACAAGGGCAATTAAAAAAGAAAAACGTAACATCGCGGATGTATCCTTTCGCTTAAGGGAAAATAGTCAACGGAAACAGGTATTTTCTAGCATATTTAGGCGGCAGAGGACAATTTTTGCCATGTTTTCCATGACCAGAGATGAAAAAAACTGCCCGTCACCACATTGATAATGGCAATCGCCGCAAAGACGCCGGCTGTTCCGCCCCAATAGGAACCTAGATAAACCGCCGGAATCATGAGTACCACCAATTCAACAACAACCATGACAAACGAAATCTGTGGCTTTCCTAAGGCATTAAAGGCAGACGCCCATCCACGAAACAAATTGGCAAAAATATATGAAAAGGGCACGAGCCAGAAGAACATAACTGTCACGCGGATCACATCCGGGTCTTGCGAAAAAGCAGAGGCAATCGGGTGCGCAAACACAGCCAGAATAACAGCAATGCCGATAGACCACAGGATATTAAAATTCATAGCAAGGCGTAGTGTTTCAAAGACGCGGGTATATTTTTGAGCACCAAAATTCTGCCCGATGATCGGCCCCATCCCAACAGACAAACCCATGAGGATGATAAAAGCAAACGCCTCAACCCGTGTGGCAATACCAAAGGCCGCCACCGCCGAAGCCCCCGAAGCCGAAAGCAAGGATACGATAATGGCGTTTACAATCGGCTGAAGTGTGTTTGTTAAACCAACAGGCACCGCAATCACCAACAAGCGTTTGCACGTATCCGCCCATGTTTTGATATCCCAAAGACAAGAAATGTCCGTCAATTTAAGCTTAACATGAATAATATATAGGCCTGCTATCATCGCCAGCGCATTGGCGATGACGGTACCAAGAGCCGCACCTTGAAGTTCAAGTCTGGGAAACCCAAGCAAACCAAAAATCAATAAAGGATCTAAGATTACATTGACGACGGCCGCAACCGTCATGATAGCCGCTGGAAGTACGGTATCGCCCGTTGACCGAATGGCCGCATTCCCCACGAGCGGCAGGGAGATAAACACAGAACCCAAAAACCAAGGCACCA
>CAZZGO010000005.1:0-32547 GCA_964654245.1 uncultured Pseudobdellovibrionaceae bacterium
GCTTTGGCTCTTCAGTTGCTCGAAAACATCATGGATGGGGGCGCGGCCACTCGGCTATATAAAAATCTGGTTGTCGATCAAAAAAAAGCTGTGACTGTCAATTTTGGATATCAGGGCATGGCATATGATTACGGATTTTTATCTCTATCTGCCACCCCTGCAGAGGGAGTAGCGTTAGACGATCTCGTTCAACTATTACAAAACCAATTTCGTGAGGTCATCAGCTCTGGCATCACACAGCAGGAACTAGATGAAGCTGTTTCTCGACTTCAAGATAGTGCCATTTTTGCACGGGATAGTGTAGCCGGCCCTGCGATGCTGTTTGGTCAGGCTCTCACCACAGGGTCATCCGTGGCTGATGTTGAAAACTGGCACCGGGATATCGACAAAATTACAATAGACGATATCATTCATGTTGCCAAAACATATACGAATCCTGATCAATTTTATATCCGGCCTCCGGTGATCGGCTATCTCTTACCGCTTGAAGAAACACAAGAGAGCACACCATGATGAAAATTTTTTTATCACTTCTGATAGCGGTTACATTTAGCACACCGGTCTTTGCCCGTGAATCATTATTAAACATTCAGGAAATTATAACCCCGCAGGGTATTTCCGTCTGGATGGTGCAGGATAAGACATTGCCTATAATCAACATGCAGTTCTTATTTCGAGATTCAGGAACAGCACTCGACCCCGCCGACAAACAAGGCCTTGTCAGGCTTTTGTCCAACACGATGGATGAAGGTGCGGGAGATATGGACTCGCAAAATTTCCAAAAAAAACTGACCGACCATGCCATTACCTTACGATTCAACGCTGGACGCGATGGATTTGGCGGGGAACTGGAAACGCTGACCCGGCATAAAGATAAAGCCTTTCACCTTCTCTCTCTCGCTATGAATACTCCGCGGTTTGATCCTGAACCTGTGGCACGAATGCGTGATGCCAATCTAGCCCGAATTCGATCTGCGATGACGGACCCCGAATGGATGGCGGCACGTTTACTCAATGATCGTGCTTTTTTGGGGCATCCCTATGCACAAAATAGCGGCGGTACGCTCTCATCCCTTCCCCAAATCACCCCAGATGATTTACACGGTTTTCGAAAAAATCTGACGCGGGATCGCTTATTCGTCGCACTCTCAGGGGATATCACCGCCGAAGAAGTCGCCCAGTGGGTTGACCATGTTTTTTCAACCCTGCCGGCGGAAACATCCGCCCCGTCCATTCTTGATTTAACGGTTCAAAATCAAAACACGCTGACCCTTTTTAAACAAGACATGCCGCAGACCCTGATCCAGATCATGTTACCAGCAATCGGCAGAGATGATCCTGATTTCTACCCCCTTCAGGTGATGAATTATATATTTGGCGGCGCAGGCTTTGGATCACGACTCATGGAAACTGCTCGCGAACAACGCGGCCTGACCTATGGCATTTATTCTGGAATTGATCATTATCGCCACACAGATGTAATGACGATATCGACCTCTACTAAAAATGAAAGCGCTTCGGAAATGATGGATATCATCCGGTCTGAAATGGCCTTGATGACATCTGATCCTGTGACAGACCAGGAATTATCAGATGCTAAATCTTACCTGACAGGATCCTTGCCTTTGATGTTAACATCCAGTGATAAAATCACAGGCATGATGCTATCCTTGCGTACGGAAGAACTACCCTCTGATTACCTGGATCATTACATTCAATCCATTCAATCTGTAACGCGCGAGGATATTCTCCGTGTTGCGCGGAAGATATTAAAACCTGAATCTATGACAATTGTTATGGTCGGAAACCCGGCTAATATCAAACCTACACACCTCGTCGATGAACTGCCTCATGTCAAATAGTCCTACCTCGCTTGCAGAATGGTCGGCATTAACGGCTCATGTCCAAGAAATATCACATCTACCCTTAAGGGACATGTTTGCTCAAGATCCCCAGAGATTTGATGAATATTCCTTGTCATTTAAAGGGTTGTTTCTGGATTACTCAAAAAATAATCTTAATGCCCGGACGTTAAAACTTTTGGTCGCGCTGGCTCGCCGGCAGAATATCGAGGACGCGCGGGACAAGATGTTTTCAGGATATCCTGTCAATATCACCGAATCTCGGTCCGTTCTTCACACCGCCTTAAGAGCCCCGGCTGAAGCCTCTGTGATTGTTGATCATAAAAATATTATACCTTCAGTACAAGATACCTTAAAAAAAATAGAACGTTTCTGTGATGATATTCATCAAGGCATTCATACAGGACACACAGGTAAACGAATCACTCATATTATTAATCTGGGTACAGGTGGATCGTATCTGGGACCTCAGGTTGCTGTAGAAGCTTTAAAAGCACTTAACTCTTTTGGGATGCAAACATATTTTGTATCCAATGTGGATGGCACGGATATTGACCGTATCCTCAAGGTTGTTCCCGCAGAACATACGTTGTTTATTGTTGCCTCTAAAACATTTACGACGCATGAAACTATGACCAACGCCAACACGGCCAAAAAATGGTTGATAGAACGCCTTGGCCATGCGGTTGATATCAGCAAACATTTTATTGCCTTATCGACAAATGATCAGGCCGCACAGGCATTTGGCATACGCCCTGATTTTATATTTCCGTTCAAGGATTGGGTCGGAGGGCGTTTTTCACTGTGGTCATCCATAGGCATGTCGATTGCGCTGAGTATTGGGTTTGAAAATTTCAAAAAGTTACTCTATGGGGCACATGATATGGATCAGCATTTCTGCTCTGCGCCTTTGGAGTCGAATATACCAGTTCTTCTGGCCTTGATCGGCATATGGAACCGTAATTTTTTACATCGTCATACACAAGCCGTGATTCCTTATGATATCAGGCTCTCCCGCTTTCCGGCTTTCTTACAACAGCTTGATATGGAATCAAATGGCAAGGGTGTGGATTTAGACGGGAAACTCATCACAGATTATGATACAGGCCCTATTATTTTCGGGGAGCCCGGTACAGATTCCCAGCACTCTTTTTTCCAAAAAATTCATCAAGGCACGGATATTATCCCGGTCGATTTTATAGCTGTTAAAAAGCCCGATCATCCTTATAAACATCATCACACCATATTGATGTATAACATGGTGGCGCAATCACAAGCGTTAATGGAAGGCCGCCCTGTAGGTTCCGAAACACAGAGCCCACATCGTTATTTTTCGGGCAATCGGCCTTCGAATACATTGATACTTGATGAATTAACGCCTTATCATCTCGGTCTTCTGCTCGCGTTATATGAACATAAGATATTTGTTCAAGGCGTGATCTGGCATATTAATTCTTTTGATCAGTTTGGTGTTGAACTTGGCAAAGAACTCGCAAGGAACATTGAAAAGGGAGATGCCTTACACGCCGATTCTTCGACACGTGGCTTACTTCGTCATTTATTTACATAAGATAATTTTTCTACCTTTTTCTATACATTTACGTTAATAATAACGCATGTCCATTCGGTATCTTCCTGAAACGCTGGTGAACCAAATCGCCGCGGGTGAAGTCATTGAACGTCCTTCGGCGGCCATCAAAGAATTGGTTGAAAACGCCATTGACGCGCAAGCGACACAGATTGAGATTGATATTTATCAAGGCGGAAAAAGCCTGATCCGTATCCGTGATAACGGTATGGGTATGAACCGGGATGATTTATCTTCGGCTGTTGACCGTCATGCGACCTCAAAACTACCGGATGATGATCTGGTACATATTCAACATCTGGGTTTTAGGGGTGAAGCATTACCATCCATCGGTGCCGTGAGCCGTTTATCTTTATCAACCTATGATGGCGTATCCGAAAACGGTTGGTCTTTACGGGTAGAAGGCGGAAAGAAATATCCTATTGTCCCTGCCCCACATCCCAAAGGCACCACTATTGAAGTGCGTGATCTTTTTTATGCCACGCCCGCGCGCCTTAAATTTTTAAAAACAGATAAGGCCGAATATACAGCTGTGAAAGATATGGTTTCGCGTATTGCCATGGCTTATCCGCATATTAGCTTTAAGCTAACACATAACGATAGCCCTAGCCTGAGTCTCCCAGACCAAAGCCGAGATCTGGATGAAGCCATAAAAGATAGAATTTCTGCCATTATTGGCCGTGATTTTTCTGAAAACTGTGTCTCCGTTCACGCCATACGGGATGATATTCATATTTCTGGTTATGCGGGTCTTCCAACATTTGATCGGGGATCTGCCCAATATCAATATCTTTTTGTGAATGGTAGGCCAGTGAAAGACCGGTTGCTGATTGGGTGTATCCGTGCGGCCTATACTGATTTGATGCCGCGCGACCGGCATCCTGTGGTGGTTTTATTTATTGATGCACCGGCAGAAGAAGTGGATGTAAATGTGCACCCGGCCAAAGCAGAAGTGCGTTTCCGGGATTCAGGTCTTGTACGCGGGGCAATTATTTCAGCACTGAAACATGCTTTACTCGAAGCGGGGCATCTCACCTCGACCACCCTCTCTTTTCAAACTCTCTCTAGCCTAAGACCTCAGGGATCGGGGCCGGCTCTGCCCTATACCCGTCAGCAGCCGGGATTCTATGGTAATATGGCGGAAAAAATTTCGAATATATATATGCCCTACCCTGAACTCCCCACTACGCCGTCGGCGCGGGTAGAAACGCCCCCGAATTTACAGCCCAGCTTTCCTGTATCTTCGCACCCGCTGGGTGCCGCCCGGGCGCAGATACATGAAAACTATATTGTGTCTCAAACAGAAAATGGGCTTGTGATTGTGGATCAACATGCGGCGCATGAACGCCTGACATATGAACGATTCAAACAGCAATTATCTGAAGGTGCCATCCGAAAACAGGGACTGTTGATACCCGTCATTATTACCTTAACGGACACAGATTCAGGACTTTTACTTGATCATGCCGATAATTTGGCAGAGACGGGCATTGATATTGAACCCTTTGGTACAGATGCTGTTTCTGTTCAGTCTGTTCCTGAAATTCTTTCAGGACGCATAGATATCCCACGGCTGATCCATGACATTCTAGATGAATTAAAAGAACAGGGAAAAAGCGGCATTGTGCGTGATAAAATTCATGCCTTGTTATCCACCATGGCGTGTCACGGGTCTGTGCGGTCAGGACGCCGTCTCAATGCCGAGGAAATGAACGCTCTGCTTCGGCAAATGGAATCCACCCCGCATTCCGGCCATTGTAACCATGGACGTCCGACCTATATCACGCTAGATTTAAAAGATATTGAAAAACTATTCGGGAGACGATGAATGGCCAGTGAAAAAACTAATATGATCGGTCTCTATTTTTTACTAATCTCCAGCATTATTGCAAACTTTGTACCTATCGCCGCTCTTCAAATGTTAGGTCTTGTTTTAGGGCTAGTCATGATTATCGCTGCTTATGTGTACCGAATGCGCGCCTCGCTCAACTCGTTGAGCTATAGTCATAGCAGTTTTTTGATCACCACATTCTGGGTTGGTTCTTTTTTACTTCTCATAGGCCTAATCATCGCTGTCATCTGGGTATATCTTCAGGGTAATCATGCGGCGATCTATAATATGATGGACTCTCTACATAAAGGTGTTGTTATAAATGAATATGATACACGCCTTATTCTTGAAACGTATATTCAGGCGAATATGCCTATCTTAATTCTTTCGGCTTTTTGTACATTAAGCCCTGGCATCGCCTATTTTGTTTATCGGCTAGGGGCCGGCCTTCTACGTGTTTTGAAGGGTGAACATATGTCCTACCCCGCGGCTTGGTTTAAAATATAGGATATTATCATCGTGCGTTTTGCTTTTTTCGCTTCTCATAACGGCTCCTCTGCACAAGCTATCGTACGCGCCTGTGACGCTGGCATCTTAAATGCTGATCCTGTTTTGCTGATCTCTAACAACCCAGATTGCCCGGCGTTTATTTGGGCAAAAGAACATAAAATAAAAACTTACTGCCTTAATAAAAAACTCTGTGGTACTTCCGATAATCTGGATTTACAAATCTCACATGTGTTGAATGACCATGCGATTGATATGGCCATATGTTCTGGCTATATGAAGTTAATCGGCCCAAAGACCATCCAAGCCGTCCAAGGAAAAATTATCAATGTTCATCCGGCTTTACTTCCCCGGCACGGGGGCAAGGGGATGTACGGACGCAAAATTCATGAGGCAGTCATCGCCGGTCGTGACAGCAAGACCGGCATTTCGCTTCATTGGGTCGATACGGAATATGACCACGGACATATCATTGCCCAACATATTATCGCTGTAGAACCACAAGATACCGTAGAATCAATTGAATCACGGGTTAAAAAGGCAGAGCCTGATTTTTATATTGAAACACTGAAAAAAATTCTATCTGAACAATTAATATCAGCTTAGGCTAGATCAAACAGTAAGAGATCGCTCAGTGCATTGGCCACGATGTTAATTTGTACTTCGTCTGATATCTGGGCGCCATCACCTTGCTTTAATATTTCTCCGTTTAACGTTATCTGGCCTTTGATAACCTGAAGAAAACCATATCTGTTTGGGTTAAACCCGTATGTTATCTCTTGGTTTTCCTCCAAATAGGCCGACATAATTTTAACATCCTGCTGTATTTTAATAGTATGATCCGATCCCACAGAGTCACCGATTACCGTCCAGCGATCACGATCCGCCGGTATGATCTTTTGTTCATATGCAGGCGCAATACCCCGTTTATCTGGAACAATCCATATTTGTAAAAAATGGACAGGTTCATGGTTTGACCCGTTAAATTCGGAATGTTCGATACCGGATCCAGCCGACATTTTTTGAATTTCGCCAGGCTTAATCAACGACCCTGTACCCAAAGAATCACGGTGCGCCAAAGACCCAGAAATCACATATGTAATGATTTCCATGTCCCGATGTCCATGTGTGCCAAATCCTGCGCCGGGTATCACCCTGTCATCATTGATAACCCGTAGGGATCGAAAACCCATACGCGCAGGGTCAGAAAAAGAGCCAAAAGAAAATGTATGGCGACTATCCAGCCACCCCATCTGTGTATGGCCGCGCAGATCTCTGTCATGAATATGTATCATCTTTGTGCATCCTTCGTTTCAAAAAAAATTTAGGATTTTGAATGCCTATATCAAGACCTTGATTTATTCATAATCTTCTCCGACTAAATCCAGAGCCTGCATGCGATAAAGACGCTGGTAATGTGACGCGTCTTTCGCAATCAAAGATGTATGCGTGCCTTGCTCAACAATTCGGCCCTGATCAAAAACAAGAATACGATCGACAGATTTGATCGTGGCCAAGCGATGGGCGACTGTAACCGTGGTTCGACCGTGCATAAGCGTTTTTAAGGCTTGCTGGATCTCATGTTCGGAAATGGAATCAAGTGCGGATGTGGCTTCATCTAAAATCAAGATTCGAGAATCGGTTAAAAGTGCTCTAGCGATTGCAATGCGTTGACGCTCTCCACCTGAAAGTTTGACACCGCGTTCACCCACCAATGTATTATACCCTTGAGGCATAGACATGATAAAATCATGTGCATATGCTTTTTTAGCGGCATCAATAATTTGGGTCATATCCGCACCCGGCTTACCATAGGCAATATTCTCAGCCAAACTGCGGTGAAAAAGAGCCGGATCTTGTGGAACCAATGATATATTCTGACGCAAGCTAGCCTGGGTGACCTGGGCAATATTTTGTCCATCAATGATAATATGCCCCCCTTGCAGATCGTAAAGACGTTGCAAAAGCTTAACAAAAGTTGATTTCCCAGAGCCTGAAGGCCCTACCAAGGCAATTTTTTCTCCCGGGTTTATTCTCAAAGAAAAGTGATCATATAGTGCCTTGCTTTGTCCCGCATATTGAAACGTAACATCTTGAAATATAATCTCACCGGATTGAGGAACAAAATCTGGCGCAAATGGAATATCTTTAACCGAAATGTCTGTCTTCCAGAACCAGACCACGTCTTCCATTTCACTTATGGCTTTTTGCGAGTTCGAGATCTGCTCCCCGATATTTCTTAAATAGGCCGATAACACCAGAAATGCCGTAAAAACATAAACAACATCTCCGGGTGTTGCCTCACCCTGCCGCCAGAGCCATATCGCCATACCCACCATAGACCCCATCATAACCACCGAAATATAACGACGTATCAGGTCATTAGTGACGTATATATTCCAGCTTTTTAGGGCAATATGACGCCAGCGGATGAGTACGTGATCTAATCTTTTTTCTTCATCCAATTCACGACCAAAAGACTTAACCGCACTATTTGAGGTAATAGCATCGGCAATCGTTGACCCTACATCTGTATCAGCTTGCGCCGCGGCACGCGAATAAGGTGCGTTTATCTTGAGCACCGCCCAAACACTAAACCCAATGTAAACACAGGAAAGAATAGCCGTTATCAGTCCCATCACAGGCCATCTTAAGGATAGCAAGATCACAGTAGAAATCATGACAATCAATGTGGGATATAAAAACAGGAAAATATTATCGGCAAAAACATCGTATGACCACATGCCGCGCGTGATTTTACGAACGGTACCACCGGCAAAATTGTTGGAATGCCAATTAGATGAAAATTTTTGAACTTTGGCAAAAGCCTCTGCCGTAACGGCCTGAAGATTTTGGGATGTCCACTTATTCCACGCAAAAATAGTCGTGTTTCTGACGGTATGATATAAAAATTCTAACCCGATGAAGATGGCGAAATAGGTCAGTAAAGTTGCCGGATCAACTGTTTCACCGACAATCAAACCAATCAAACGACCTACAACCACAGGAAATAGCGTATCAATAAATGCGGCAAAACCCATGCCTATCAATAGAAAAGGAATGGTTCGGCGTCGGGGGCGACAAATATGCCAGGCAAAACGCATGACATCGCCATAGGTAATTTTTTCAAAAGACATGTTATTTTTCGTTCTTTGTCGAATATGTGTTCATAATCGATAGAATCAAATCTTGTTCTTTTTTACTCAATGTCCTGAAATGTGAAATCACATCTGATTCTCGCTCAGACAGCTGAGCTTTCATATTCTGCCTTTTTTCTAGCATATCTGAAGGCATATCATTAAACGCCAGCCATTCAAAAGAAACGGAAAGCATACGCGCCATCATATGCAGATACCGGGGTTGGCGTGCTTTGCCTGTTTCTGCCTGCTGGAGGGCTTGCTGGGTTGTACCAATCATCTGCGCACATTCGGCTTGCGTCAGATTCTTGACCTGACGGACATATTTTAAACGATCCGATAATTTGGGCAGATTTTTATAAGTAAAATTCATACCCCCAGATTACAAGAAAGAAAAAACAAGACATGACAAGTTTTCTTGTTGATTTTTTAAAATTTTCTTGTAATTAATTGTGAATGACATTTACACCGATCTCTGCCCGGCTTCAATCCGTTTTGGATATGCTGACACGCTATCCCTCTATAGAGGATGTACCAGAGATTCTATCTCAGAACGACAGGGACACCCCTCAACATGGTCATTTACCATGCCGACCGCCTGCATAAAAGCATAAAGGGTCGTAGGACCCACAAACGTCCAGCCCCTTTTTTTAAGGTCACGGGACAAACGCACAGATGACGGGCACTGCGTTATACTTTTTAGTGTTGGCGTATCATATCGTTCCGGCCGTTCAGATTGAGCCGGGGCATATCGCCATAAAAAATCCGACAGGTGACACTGCTCCTCGCGGATTAAAATCCGGCATTGTCTGGCATTATTGATCACACTGGAAATTTTGCCTCGGTGGCGAATAATACCCTGATCTTGAACCAATCGATCAATATCGTGATTGGTAAAATCACATAAGGCATTGATATCAAAATTTTTAAAAACAGTGCGAAAATGATCTCGCTTTCTTAAAATCGTGACCCAGCTTAGCCCTGCTTGGAATCCCTCTAAACATATTTTTTCAAACAGATAGCGGTCGTCAAAACTGGGTCTGCCCCATTCCGTATCATGGTAATGAATATATAAGGGATTATCCCCAGCCCAGGCGCAACGTTTAATAGGGCTGGATATCACCACGCACCTTACCTTTTAGATATTATCAACAAGATCCAGAAACGCGCGACAGGCCTTAAGTTCACGGCGGACGGCTATCTGTTTCTTTTCTTCGTTGGGTGCTTTGCCATGAACATCTTCATGATAAAGGTCGCTTTTGAAATCTTCTTCGACATACATAGCAGCAAAAACCTGATCCGGTGATGCTTCGGATTCCAAAAAGGCCAAAGACAGCACAATTGATCCAGACAGGGATGTCACGATTTGCAGAACGGCAAAATAATATTCATCCAACGCTTCGATATAATTCCAGATGCGTTTATGCGTATCCGGATCTTGCTTTAGGGCATTAAGCGTAAAGGTGACTTCCAGCGGGCTCTCAAAATGCTCGTCAAACCATGTCAACCAAGGATCCCACGTCTCTTTTTGCCGTTTTAATAAGGCTTCGGGTTCTTTGGTACGGTAGCAAATCAAATCCGTGTCCAGATATTTTACCAAGGATTTGGTAAGTGTTTCACGCTCCCGCATTTTGTCGATCGCCGTTGTCAAAATCTGCGTCAGGGGCATGGCATCTGGTACCACCTGATCACCTTGAGCCCCCCATTCAGCTAAAATAGCCTCAGCCAGAGCCTTGCTAGGCGCGGCCAGATCCTGTCCAGAAGGTGTTTTGGCTGTCTTACCATCTAGTTGAATGACCCACCCCTCATCTGTTCTTTTGGTGGATGTGAGTTTGTAGAATCTTTTCATGGTGTTTGTACTTCTGGTTTAGGTTTAAAAAAACGGGTACAGGGATAAGAATCCTTTAAAGGCATATTCGGTGACTGCGCCAAAATACAGGGAAGAACGCTTTCTTGATCTTGCCCCGACTGTGTAAAGACAACATCTGCGGGGCCATATGTCTTGCCCTGACCTGTTAAGGTGGCTTGGGTTAACATTATTTTTTTATCATGGATATCATAAAGACCTGACAGCACCTTGTCCCCAATCGTCAATGACAAGGGTTTCCCTGTACGAATATAATAAAGAATCTTTGATTCTGATTGACGTTTTGATTCCAGCTCAAGATAAAATAATACCTTTTTTCCACCATAAGTGCCTTCGGCACGAAGAACAGATTTCTCTGTTTTCGGGTCTTGTTCAGCCTGAATATCCGAAAGGATCAGATCATACGGAACCCAGATATCTTTTTTGATGAAGACATTTTTAAATTGTAATATTTCAAAGGCTGACTGCCCCCATACTAATTGCCAAAAAGGCATGGCAATACCTAAAGAGTCAATTTTTATCTGAACGTCATCCCGATCTGCGCTTTGGCGCATGACAATATTTCGAAGATCAAAGCGGATACGGGGGAAAAATGTGACCTCATTCAGGGAATCGATCGAAACAAACATATTTGTTGTTTCTGCTAGATATTGTTCTATACCCTGACGTAAGGGATCTTTAGATCTTTCGACCAGTTTAAGCGTGCCATACATCAGACCCAAAATAAGGGTAACCACACATCCAATACGAAAGAGGATTCCTCCAGCCGAGGACAGATCAAAAGGAACGTGTTTCATCCCCCAGACTATAACCTGAAGTCCTTGACCTCTTCAAATAAAGAAGCAGGTGTTTTATCCTGAAAACCCAAGGTTTTCCAGCTGGCTTTCAATTCTGGGGGTAAGGGGGCTTTTAAGGTCAGGGTTTTGCCCGTCCCAGGGTGCCGGAAGGTTACTTCCGCCGCATGAAGATGGAGCCGTTTGGCCAAATCATCAATCACAATTTGTGGCCGAACATGATCTCCCTTTTCCACGGGAAGAGCATATTTCCGGTCTCCGGCGATCGGGCACCCCATATACGCGGCATGAACACGTATCTGATGCGTTCTCCCCGTTCGCGGCCAAAAAGCAATAAAAGCCGCTTGCCGATGCGCGCGGTCAATAACTTGAAACAAGGTAGAGGCTGTCTGGCCCTCGGCCTCGTCTACAACCATTTTATCTTTCTGAGAGCCTAATCCCTTGCTCAGTGGTGCCTTAATCTCTCCATCGTTCATCTCAGGAGCGGGAGATGTAATGGCCCAATAAATTTTACGAATATGACGGCCAGAAAAAATCTTGCCCAGAAGCCGTGCCATATCCGCAGAACGGGCGAGTAACAAAACACCCGATGTTTCTTTATCCAGACGATGTACCAATCGGGGTTTAACCCCGCTTTCCCCAGTTAAGCCTTCTAGCATACCGTCAATGTGACGTTCAATATTCATGCCGCCTTGCGTGGCGATGCCGTAAGGCTTATTAATGGCCAAGACATCTCCATCATCATAAATCACCCATGACCGGATCAATTTTTCATCTTTTTCGGTGAGGCGGTATATATCATTCTGGGGTTTATCCTGAACGGGGGGTAAGCGTATATCCTGTCCTGCTTTTAAGCGTGTGTCAGGTTTAGCCCGTTTACCATCAACCCTGACCTGCCCCTGACGCATCAATTTTTGCGCCAGCCCAAAAGGGATTTCAGGGGCATGGCGTTTGATCCAGCGATCGAGCCTTTGTCCCTCGTCATCTGCATTGACGGTTATATGACGGACACCAATCATACGATACTCCTGACCCACCACATGGCACAGATCAAGGCCAGAATCGACACAAGAACAGAACCCATGACATAGATGAAACAGGCGGCAGCATTTCCCTGTTCCCATAAACGGACAGTCTCAAGGGAAAATGCAGAAAATGTTGTA
Source organism: uncultured Pseudobdellovibrionaceae bacterium (assembly GCA_964654245.1). Taxonomy (GTDB): domain Bacteria; phylum Pseudomonadota; class Alphaproteobacteria; order Micavibrionales; family Micavibrionaceae; genus UWPOB-MICAV1. Next base: position 12,750 of record CAZZGO010000005.1, read on the forward strand.
AATCCTCCTAAAATGCCAACCGCTAAAAAAAGATACCCTTCCTGGGGTAGGCTGGGCATTTTACCCCAGCTGGCAACAACGGCCCCCATCAGAAAAGAGCCAAGAATATTGATCATCAACGTTCCCCAGGGAAATCCCTGACCAACCATACGTATGACAAGGTCACCCAGCATATAGCGTAATACGGCACCCATGGCACCGCCGGCGGCAACATATAAAAAGGACGGCATTTAAGTCACTCCAAAAATCCAGCCTTCTGTTGAGGCAATATCTGCGGTCATCCCAAAAGGTGCAGAGATGGTATCAGGTATTGTCGCGTTTGACCCGCACAAAAATCTAAGTCCGGCGGCAGAAATAATGGCATCCGCCTTATGATCATTTATCTTGATATCGGAATGAAAGGGATGGGTCTGGAAATAGGATAAAATATGATTGAGATCTGGAATGGATCTTATTTTCTTGGCCTGCTGACTGGCCATCCGAATAAAAAGACGGGGATATATCTCTGTGATCACGATTTTTGCCTGATTGAGATGTTGTAATTGAAAGGGCCACAAACACACCGTTGATCCAAGCTGTTGGGTCAGATGATATGCAAGGCGCATACCCGCTAATCCGCCTTTGCCAACTTGTTTTGCACCGATAAGCTTAAACGGGCTCTCAGGAGATCCCAGCCCAATACGTTGACACGCAATTTCCGTTTGGCGGCGGTTGATCTTGAAATCTGGGCGCTGGGCGCCTGTGATCCAAAAATCATCCCGGAAGCGAGGATCAGTCCAAAATCCTTGAGCATAAAAATTATCAAGATCCTGTGACGTTCTATTAACTTCTGACCATAGATCCTGATAGTTATAGCGTTGACCAAAATGTTTCTGCCCTGTTTCACGGGCATAGCCAAAATTACAATCAATACCGATGAGTATTCTTTTTTCTTCTTTTGCTTTTTTCTGTATCCAAAGGGCAATCTCATGGCGAGAATCGAGATCAGAAAGAATCACCGGAGTCTCATGCCCACGAAGCGTATAAGCCACGGAAATAGCAGGTGATTTGATCGGTGATTTAGCCCCTGACCAGTCTATACCCACAAACATGTCGAAATTATTCATGGGACGTATTTTTTTTCTGTCTTAACTTTTCCCAATATTCAAGGCGTTTAATGATATCTCGCTCAAACCCTCTGGGAACAGGTTGATAAAAACGCTCCCGGTTCATGTCTTCAGGAAAATAATTTTGGCCGGAAAATCCCTCTGGCGTATCTGGATCATATATATATCCCTGACCATATCCAATCTGCTTCATCAAGGATGTTGGGGCATTTAGAATATGGGGGGGGGGGGGTGATAATGATCCTGTCTCAGAAGCTGTTTTAAGGGCCGCTTTATAGGCGGAATAGACCGCGTTTGATTTAGGTGCCGTCGCCAAATAAATCACGGCTTGCGCTAATGCCAGTTCCCCTTCGGGCGACCCCAATCTGACATAGGCATCCCAAGCCGATAGGCATAGGGTAAGCGCATGAGGATCTGCCATGCCAATATCTTCTGTGGCCATACGGACCAGACGCCGCGCCAGGAAAATCCTGTCTTCACCACCCGCCAACATGCGGGTAAACCAATAAAGCGCGGAATCGACATCACTACCACGGACGGATTTATGAAGCGCGGATATAAGATTATAATGACCTTCTTCTTTTTTATCATAGATCGGTGCACGCCGGGAAACAGCCTGTATTACGTGATGTTCATCTATAACACCCGGAGATTCAAATATCTGCTGCACGAGGCTTAGGGCATAACGCCCATCCCCATCCGACATAGAAATTAGCTTTTCCCGAGCTGTCGGTGTCAATAAAAGCTGTTTGCCCTTATAGGCTTCAGCCTTCTGAATTAAGGATTCAATTGCCGTATCATCCAGACGATTTAAAATCAAGACCTGTACCCGGGATAATAAGGCGGCATTTAATTCAAAAGACGGGTTTTCGGTTGTTGCGCCGATTAACGTGATGGTCCCGTCTTCTAAAACCGGTAAAAAAGCATCGATCTGGGCTTTATTAAACCGATGTATCTCATCCACAAACAACATGGTACCTTTGCCTTGACGGCGGCGGAACTTTGCTTGTTCAAATATCTTTTTCAGATCGGCTATGCCAGAAAAAATTGCAGACATCTGCTCAAAATGCTTATCTGTATGATGCGCTAAAACCCGCGCCAATGTGGTTTTTCCGCATCCGGGCGGCCCCCAGAATATAAGTGAGGGAATATTCTGAGAGTCAATCATCCGCCGCAACGTTCCTTGTGCATTGATGAGATGAGATTGCCCTAATATATCGTCTAACGATTGAGGCCGCAAAATATCAGCCAGTGGCCGCGTGACCTCTGGATCTGGCATCGTAGAAGAAATGATATCAAATAGTTCTGTCATCTGGATTTTAAGTAAACCACAAAAGACAGGGGGAGGGAATTATCTAATCACAACCTGGGTTTTCTGGCCGCCGCGTTCAATCGTCAGGGCAAATAGACCCTTGCTTTCGGCTTGACGAAGTTCACGTCTTAAATCAGACGTATCCAGAATCTGATCTTTACCAACCGCGATGATTTGATCTCCCGGCCTTAAAAAATATCCAGCCTTGGACTGGGGGGATATATCTATCACCACAACGCCTTCGCCTTCTGAATCAATACCCAGTTCTGAGGCAACAGCGGGGTTAATATTCGACACACGAACCCCGGATAAAGGGTTTTCCCCTGAGAGCAAAAGCTCATCCCGTGCCGGCTTTTCAGGCGGCGGGGCGGCTTTAACGGTAATGGTTTTTTCTTCGCCCTTACGCAAAATGGTGATCTGAGTTTCTTCACCCAGTGGCACGGTTGCCAGACGGAATTTCATTTCGGATGTATCCCGAATATCTTTGCCATTGATGCTGGTCATGACATCTCCCACTTTTAATCCGGCATATAGGGCGGGACTGGCGTCATGAATACGCGCCACCATCACCCCCCGGGGACGGTCCAGCCCCAGACTTTCGGCAATATCAGCAGTTACTTCCTGCCCATATACGCCCAGCCACGGACGAATTACTTTTTTACTGGCACCTGCCTTGGACACAGGTATTTCTGACTTTTCGGCTGTAATCACGCTCGCGACCATTTCAGACGGGATCGCAAACCCAATCCCCAGCGACCCCCCACTTCGGGAATAAATAGCCGTATTAATCCCCACAACGCCGCCCGTCATATCCACCAGCGGTCCCCCAGAATTACCTGGGTTAATCGCGGCATCGGTTTGAATGAAAAAATTATAGTCGCTGATATCAAGAGATGAACGTGCCAGAGCCGAGACAATCCCCGACGTCACCGTCTGCCCCACCCCAAAAGGGTTGCCCACGGCGAGTACAATATCTCCCACCTGCATGCCCTCGCTAGGTTTCAACGAAGCATAAGGAAGACGTTCACCTTGAGTATCAAGTCGAAGTATGGCTATGTCTGATTTTTCATCGCTTAAGGAAACCTGCGCATCGAATTGGCGTCCATCTGATAAAACAGCCACAATTTCATCTGCGTTTTTTACCACATGGGCATTAGTGACCACCACGCCTGACGGTTCAACAATCACACCCGAACCCAACGCGTTTTCTACCTGCTGACGGGATAAACTACCCCCAAACCCTTGCGAGAAAAACTGTCCGAAAAATGGATCACTGGCAAAAGGGTTCACACGTTGAGTGACTATTTTTTTCGCATAGACGTTCACAACGGCCGGGGATATTTTTTTGACTACGGGCGCAAATGACAGCGTTATCTCGGATTGCGTGTTTGGCACCGCGCGGTCTTGGGCAAATGCACTCGCGCCAATCGCGATACACATCAAGGCCAGAAGCTGGATTAATCGTATGAGCATAACCAAAAATCTAACGAATGGTTATGATCCAGACAAGGCCAGATTAAGACATAATTGTGGCAAGCCAGATGCCTAAGGCGCTGCATCAAGCAGTCCGTTTATTTTTTCCAAGATCTCCGCAGATGTCGTGTCACTTTGAAAACGCATACGTTCCTGCGCGGTGACAGGGTCCAGTATCGCTAAATATCCGGTGCCACTTCCCTGTGCTTTTAAATAACTGCCAATCCCTAATTGTTGCGCCAGCAAAATGGATTGATGAATAGATGTTTTATCCGTGAGGTTGAGATTGACGAACAAAATATTTTTTTGATCGAGTCCGCCTTCCTGGCGTGCCGCGTCAATTAATGGTTTTAATATCCGACAATGGGGACACCAGTCAGCATAGACATATACGGCCACCAGATCTGGTGTGGGAAGCTCACGCTTTGCCCAAACCGGGGAGATCCCCATCAGGAATATAATACAGGTGCATATACTCAGTGTTCGCCGTTTCATTTATGACCTGCAGAAAACAAAACGAGATATTCGGCGTATCCTTCTTTTTCGAGATCGGCCTGTGGGATAAAACGCAAAGCGGCCGAATTGATACAATATCTTAAGCCCCCTTTGTCTTTAGGGCCATCCGTAAACACATGCCCCAGATGTGAGTCTGTTCCAGCCGCTTTAACTTCGGTTCTGACCATACCATGGCGGTTATCCTGATGCTCGGCGATTATGCTTTCCTTGATGGGGCGGGAAAAACTTGGCCAGCCTGTGCCGGAATCAAATTTATCCGTTGATGAGAACAAAGGCTCCCCTGAGATCACATCCACATAAATGCCCGGCTCTTTGTGGTTCCAATACTCATTTTCAAAAGGTTTTTCGGTTCCCCCATGCTGGGTAACATATTCCTGCATAGGAGTTAATTGAACCAGACTTTCTTCTTTTTGAACCATCTTATTTTCTCCTGCTTGAACGCCTAAAGGATAGGCGCATATCATCATACCAATCAGAATTATTTGAATATTTTTTTGCATTGAATGGCTCATAATGCTTAATTCGAACATATGGCACTGTTGGTTACATGATACATTGTTCTTTATTTAGGGATTGTGATTTGGCCTTAGTCCGCGTAACCATAGCATATGCGTTTAAGCCCTATAGAGATCCAAAAAGTGAAGTTTCCGGCGCCAGCTCTTGTATGCCTGACCGCCTATACAGCGCCGATCGCCCGAATTCTAGACCGGCACTGCGACCTTCTTCTTGTTGGAGATAGTGTCGCCATGACCCTGTATGGACATGATAATACACGCGCAGCCAATCTCGAGATGATGTCTCGCCATGGACAGGCCGTTGTCAGAGCTACATCGCACGCCTGCGTGATTGTCGACATGCCCTTTGGCTCATATGAACAATCCCCTCAGGTAGCCCTGAACAATGCCAAACGTTTAATAGAGGAGACAGGAGCTCAAGGCATCAAACTAGAAGGAGGAATAGATCTAGCGGAATCAATTCACCTGATAGTTAAACATAATATACCTGTTATGGGTCATATTGGTTTGCTCCCGCAGCAGGTAACCTCACCTGATGGATTTCGGTACAAAGGGCGGACACAGCAGGAAATAGAATCCCTGTTCCAGGACATTGAGGCAGTGACCCAGGCCGGGGCTTTCTCTATCGTCATTGAAGGCGTCTGTGAAGCTGTTGCCGCCAGCTTGAGCACACAAACATCCGTTCCAACAATTGGCATTGGTGCTTCGGCGGCATGTGATGGACAAATTCTGGTCAGTGACGACATGCTGGGACTGACACATGGGCGTCTTCCAAAATTTGTTAAAACATATGCGGACTTAGACAATGAAATCAACGTAGCCATAGGCCGTTTCGCCGAAGAAGTCCGCACCAGGCAGTTCCCAAACCCAACCTATGTTTATGCCGCACACACAACCCAAAAATAAAAAATGCCCGTTTTAGGGCATTTTTAAGTTTCATTATTTGAGCTGTCCTAAGCAGAGGCCGCCTTCTTTTTTGCAGGGGCTTTTTTCTTTGGAGCCGCCTTTTTGGCCGGTGCTTTTTCCGTAGCCTCGGCATCGCTCTCGATGAACTCGGGGCCGCTATCTTGGCCTTTCGCATTTTCATCCCGATCAACCAGTTCAATCACGGCAATCGCCGCATTATCCCCATAACGGAAACCCGCTTTCATGATCCGGCAATATCCGCCCTCGCGATCCATGTAACGATCTGCCAGAACATTCATCAATTTAACAGTTTGGGCATCATCGCGCATCCGGCTATGAATAACGCGGCGGTTCGCCAATGTTTTTTTCGGATCTGCTTTGGCTTTTTTACCCAGCGTGATCAGCTTTTCCACAAACGGACGCAATTCCTTGGCCTTGGGCAAAGTTGTCACAATCTGTTCATGTTTGACCAATGCGGCGGCCATATTGGCCAGCATGGCGGTGCGGTGTGAACTTGTCACACCCAGTTTACGTTGTTTAATGCCGTGTTTCATGGCGTTTTCCTTTTACTTTTCTATGGCCTTACGCGCTGAACGGATCGTCAAGGCGTTTGGCAAGTTCTTCAATATTTTCTGGCGGCCAACCCTCAACCTGCATACCCAGGTGAAGACCCATGTTGGTCAAAACTTCCTTAATTTCATTCAAGGATTTACGGCCAAAGTTTGGTGTGCGAAGCATATCGCTTTCGGATTTTTGTACCAGATCACCAATGTAAACGATGTTGTCGTTTTTCAAGCAGTTCGCCGAACGAACAGACAATTCAAGCTCATCCACCTTACGAAGCAGATTGCGGTTAAAGGGCAGTTCATCGGCTTCGTCTTTTTTGGAATCACCCTTGGGCTCTTCGAAATTGATAAAGACTTGAAGCTGATCTTGAAGAATACGCGCCGCATAGGCGACCGCATCTTCGGGCGAAATCACGCCGTTGGTTTCAACCTGAAGTGTCAATTTATCGTAGTCAGTGATTTGCCCAACGCGTGTATCTTCCACTTCGTAGGAAACTTTGCGCACAGGCGAAAAAACCGAATCAACCGGGATCAACCCAACAGGGGCTTCTTCCGGGCGATTTAATGCGGCAGGGCGATACCCTTTACCAGTATTCACCACCATTTCCATGTTGAATTTCGCCCCTTTATCCAGGGTACAAATCACCAGATCCGGGTTCATGATTTCAATATCGGCACCCGCTTCGATCATGCCAGCCGTCACTTCGCACGGACCCACAGCCGAAACACGCATTTTCTTGGGCCCTTCGGCATGCATACGTACGGCGATAGCTTTGACGTTCAGGACGATGTCTGTCACATCTTCGCGCACGCCTTCAATCGAGGAGAATTCATGCAGAACGCCATCAATCGAAATGCCCGTGACAGCCGCCCCTTGCAGAGAAGAGAGCAGAATGCGGCGAAGCGCATTCCCCAGCGTCAGACCAAAACCACGCTCCAGCGGTTCAGCCACGATCTTACCGCTTGCCTTGGCATTGCTTCCATGAGCGATATCAATTTTTTCAGGTTTAATGAGTTCCTGCCAGTTTTTCTGTATCAAGGTATGTCTCCTAAAAATATCTAAAAGTTGATCCCGTCTTATACGCGGCGACGTTTACGCGGTTTTGTCCCGTTGTGGGGCACACCTGTAATGTCTTTGATATTACGAATATTGAAACCGATTGCCCCCAGAGCACGCAAGGCCGACTCACGTCCTGAACCGGGCCCTTTTACCCAGACATCCAGATCTCGCATGCCATGTTCTTGTGCTTTTTTACCGGCATCTTCTGCGGCGACCTGCGCGGCATAAGGTGTCGATTTACGGGAACCTTTGAACCCCATCATACCAGCCGAAGACCAGGCCACTGTATTGCCTTGTGCATCGGTGATCGTCACCATGGTGTTGTTGAATGACGCATTCACATGCGCCACACCAGAAATAATGTTTTTCTTAACTTTTTTTGCCGGACGTTTGCTGCCGGCAGTTGCTGTGGTCGAAGCCGCTGGTTTAGCCATGAGATATATCCTTATTTCTTAGGCGCGGCTTTTTTGCCGGCAACTGGTTTCGCCGGACCTTTACGGGTACGGGCATTCGTGCGGGTGCGCTGACCACGAACCGGCAGGTTACGGCGGTGACGCAAGCCGCGATAGCAGTTCATATCAATCAGACGCTTGATGTTCAAAGCTGTCTGACGACGCAGATCCCCTTCAATCGTATACTCATCTGTATCGATCTCTGTCCGGATTTTATTCAATTCATCTTCCGTCAGATCATTCATCCGGCGTGTTTCGGCAATACCGCACGCTTTCAAAATTTGACGGGACTTGGGAAGGCCGATGCCATGCACATAGGTGAGGGCAATCAGCGCACGTTTTTTGTCAGGGACGTTAACGCCTGCAATACGAGCCATGTTTTCTCCTTTTTGATCATCTAAAACGGAACCGTTATCCCAGTTCCTACACCATCAAAAAGCCATATAAATCAATACGTTAAAAGAAAACGACGACCTGTAGAGGCTTTAAGATTTGCCGCACTATAAGAAGATTAACTCCTTGCGTCAACAGGTATTTTCACCCATTCTTTCAGGCCGATTTCAAGAAGCCTTCAATCTGTTCCGTGACATCCTCGATCGGGGCCATGCCGTCAACTTTTTTCATGAGACCTGTGGTCTCGTAATACGGAATAATCGGTGCTGTCTGGTCACGATAAACGGACAGGCGCTGGCGCAAAGTGGCTTCGTTATCATCAGCCCGAACAGCCTGCCCCGATTCCTGCGCCTGGCGGATACGTGAATTCAGACGCCCCACAAGCTCCTCTTCATTTACTTGAAAATGAATAACGGCCGTCAGCGGTTTATTTTTTTCTGCCAACATCCGGTCAAGGGCTCTGGCTTGTTCAACCGTACGGGGGAACCCGTCAAAAATAACGCCCTGCGCACAGTCAGGTTGCGTGATGCGCTGGGCAATCATGTTGATAATAATATCATCAGAGATCAATTGGCCTGAATCCATGATGGCTTTGGCCTTTTGACCCAATTCCGTTTGTGCTGAAACTTCGGCGCGCAACATATCTCCGGTCGATAGTTGCTTAAGACCATATTTTGTCTCAAGGATCTTGGATTGTGTTCCCTTACCGGCACCCGGCGGGCCAATTAAAATGATGTTCATCGGCGACCTCTTCCTGTGCCTCTCAAATTCGCTTTTTTGATCAGTCCTTCATATTGATGCGCAATCATATGAGAGTGAACCTGAGCCACCGTATCCATGGTCACCGTGACCACGATCAACAATGATGTACCGCCAAAATAAAACGGCACGCTATATTGCGACATCATGACTTCAGGCAGAAGACATACGACCACCAGATACAAAGCCCCAATCGCCGTAATACGGGTGAGCACATAGTCCAGATATTCGGCTGTATGCTTACCAGGACGCATACCGGGGACAAATCCGCCGTATTTTCTGAGCATTTCGGCATTTTCTTCCGGATTAAACACAATCGCCGTGTAGAAAAACGCAAAGAAGATAATCAAGGCCGCATACAACAACATATAAACAGGCTGGCCGTGTTGAAGGTAACGCGCGATTTCAGACGTCACTTCACCGCCTTGCATACCTGAAAACCCTAAAATCGTCAGTGGCAACAACAATAGAGACGACGCAAAAATCGGCGGAATCACACCGGATGTATTGAGTTTTAACGGGATGTGATTTTGTTGGGCCATAGACATCTGGTTACCCACCTGACGTTTAGGATACTGCACCATCACCCGTCTTTGTGAGCGTTCCATGAAAACGATGAAGGCTATCGCGGCCACAATCACCAAAAAGATCAAGAGCAGTTCCAAGAGATTAAATTGTCCCTGACGACCGAGTTCCAGCATGCCCGCCAGCGCACGCGGCAATTCCGCGACAATCCCAGCAAAGATAATCAGGGAAATACCATTCCCAATGCCGCGCTGGGTAATTTGTTCGCCCAACCACATCAAGAAAACCGTACCCCCGACAATCGTGATCACCGTGGATGCCCGGAAGAAAAATCCGGGGTCCGTCACCGCCGGACCTGACGCACTTTGCATACCCTCGAGTCCCACCGCCAGACCATAGGCCTGAATAGACGCCAAAAGAACGGTCAAATAGCGCGTATATTGGTTGATCTTCATACGGCCATGTTCGCCTTCTTTCTTGAGAGCCTCAAGCTTAGGCGACATGGCAGTTGCCAACTGTATGATAATGGACGCCGAAATATACGGCATGATATTCAGGGCAAAAATAGTCATCCGTTGCAAGGCACCGCCCGAAAACATGTTAAACATGTCCAGAATACCGCCACCTTTTTGGGAATAAATTTCATTCCAAATCACCGGATCAATCCCCGGCACCGGGATATATGTCCCGAGGCGATAAACCAAAAGCGCCCCCAGCACAAAAAGGATACGTTGCTTGAGTTCGGTCGCTTTAGAGAAAGCCCCCCAGCTGACATTCTTTGCAAGTTGTTCGACGGCTGAAACCATGAATGAAAAAACCTTTCAAATGATGATGTCATTCATAAAGAATTTAAACCCACCAAGCAAGCCTGCACCGCAACATTTCATTGCCAAAAAAACATAAAAAAAGGGGAAAGATAACCTCTCCCCTTTTTAAAAATTTCATAGATACTGGCTTATTTTGGTTTCTTACGAACCACAGGCTTCGGCACAAACACAACCACTTCAACCTTGCCGCCTGCTTTTTCAACGGCGGCCTGCGCCGTCTTGGTCACACCTGCCACTTTCAGAGTGACTTTAGATTTAAGCGTTCCTTTAGAGATCAAACGCACGCCATCACCTTTGCGGGCAATCACTTTTGCCTGAAGCAAAGTATCGGCGTCAATCGTTTTAGATGCATCAATCATTTTATATTTAATGGCCTGTTCCAGACGGCCTGTGGTGATTTCGACCAGATCCTTGGCAAAAATATTGTTAAATCCACGTTTGGGCAAACGTTGGTACAAAGGCATCTGACCGCCTTCAAACCCCTTGATCGCCGTACCAGAACGGGCGGTTTGACCCTTACCCCCCCGGCCGGATGTTTTGCCTTTGCCAGAACCAATACCGCGTCCTAAACGCTTGGTATTATGCTTGGATCCCTTTTTGGGTTTTAGTTGATTAAGTTTCATCTGCTTGTTCCTTTATAAACCTTACGCGGCCTCAATGATTTTAACGAGGTGCGATACTTTATGGATCATCCCGCGTACGGAAGGCGTATCTTCCAGTGTGCTGACACGGCCGATCTTGTTCAAACGAAGTCCGATCAGGGTTTCTTTCTGGCCTGGCTTGCGGCCGGCAACGGATGCCACTTGCTGAACCGTGACGGTTTTACCACCCGCTTTAGCAGAGGTTTTTTTGGCAGGTGCCTTTTTTGTTTTTGCTTCGGTCATCATCTTGTTCCTTATGTTACTTTATTCAGCATCCTGTGCTTTATCTTCGGATTCAGCTGACTTGCCATCGCGGGTAGCAAAGACATCGCCGATTTTCTTACCACGACGCGCCGCCACTTGACGGGGACTTTGAACGTTCTTCAGAGCCTCGAGTGTTGCGTTAACCATGTTGTATGGGTTGCTAGATCCCAAGGCCTTAGCCACAACATCCTGAATACCCAAGCAGTCAAAAATCGCCCGCATCGGACCCCCGGCAATGACGCCCGTCCCGGCCGGCGCTGTCCGAAGCCAGACTTTTCCAGCCCCAAAAACACCTTTAACATCATGATGAAGAGTTCTGCCTTCGCGCAGAGGCACGCGGATCATGCTCCGCTTGGCTTCTTCCGTGGCCTTACGTACGGCTTCGGGCACTTCTTTTGCCTTACCGTGACCTGATCCCACGCGGCCACGACCATCCCCCACGACGACCAAGGCGGCAAAGCCAAACCGGCGTCCGCCTTTGACCACTTTGGCCACGCGGTTGACGGCCACGAGCTTTTCGTGGAGTTCTGGTTCTTCGCGGTCGGCACGCTCAGCGCGTTCGCGGGATTTTTCTGCTTTAGCCATGTGACTTCTCTCTCCTTAAAATCTTTAAAACTCAAGACCGCCGGCGCGTGCGCCTTCGGCGATAGCCTTCACGCGGCCGTGATACAAGAACTGACCCCGGTCGAACTGGACTTTTTTAACACCGGCTTTTTTGGCGCGCTCAGCGACCAATTTGCCGACTTTTTCTGCGGCGGCAATATTGCCCCCGTTATCCAGACCAATTTCCTTATCTAGGCTAGATGCCGCCACCAAGGTGATCCCTTTGATGTCATCAATGATCTGCGCGTACACCGCCTTGTTGGTGCGGTGGATGGACAAACGCGGACGCACATCCCGGTTTGGGTTGTGGTTGATGTTGACTTTCTTCAGCTTATTCCGTGTCCGGAATGTGCGGCGGTCAGAAGATTGCAATTTTTTTGTCATGGTCTATTCCTTACTTCTTCTTACCTTCTTTAATCATGACGTATTCACCGGCATAGCGAATACCTTTTCCTTTATACGGCTCTGGGGGCTTGAACCCTCGGATATTTGCGGCGACTTGACCCACAAGCTGTTTGTCGATCCCCGTGATCGTCACGGCTGTTTGGTTTTCAACCGCCACCGTTACACCTTTGGGAATTGTGTAACGCACTTCATGACTGAAACCCAGTTGTCCCACAAAGGTTGATCCTTGAACGTTCGCCCGGAGACCTACCCCTTGGATTTCCAATTTGCGGGTATATCCCTTGGTGACGCCTTCGATCATGTTTTTGACCAGAACCCGCATGGTGGGGTACAGGCGCTTGGCTTCGGCGGAGTTAGCGCGGGGCGCAAACACCATCGAATTGCCGTCCATTTTGACGGAAACATCATCATGGATGCGCACCGAAAGTTCGCCTTTCGGGCCTTTGATTTTGATATCCTGCCCCGATACGGTCGGTGTAACGCCGCTCGGGATTTCAACAGGTTTTTTTCCTACACGTGACATGGTGTCTTTCCTCTTATTCCTAGAATACCTGACACAAAACTTCGCCGCCTACATTGGCCGCGCGTGCTTTATGGTCAGCCATCACACCCTGAGGTGTTGATAAAACCGAAATGCCCAAACCATTCGATACCACACCCAGATCCGAAATCGCGGAATAGACACGTCTGCCCGGTGTCGAAACGCGTTTCAAGGTACGGATGGCCGGTTGACCCTGATCGTATTTCAATTCGATCATCAGATCTTTTTTGTTGCCGCCCAGATCCTGAAGCGAATAGCCACGGATATAGCCTTCGTCTTTCAAAACCTGACAGACGCGTTCGCGCAGGGTTGACCACGGGCAAGGTACCACAGGCTTACGTGCCTGTTGGCCGTTACGAATTCGGGTGAGCATATCACCTAAAGGATCATTCATTGACATGGGTATAGTGCTCCTTATTCCTTACCAGCTCGATTTCGTGACACCTGGCAACTCCCCACGGGAGGCCAGATCGCGCAGTGCAATACGCGACAAGTTAAACTTACGGTGAAATCCACGTGCCCGGCCAGACAACGCACAACGATTGCGGATACGTGTCTTGGATGAATTACGCGGCATTTCCGCCAGTTTCAGAACCGCCATAAAGCGTTCTTCCATCGTGGCTTTTTTGTTGCTGATGATATCCTTCAGCTTGGCACGTTTATTTGCCAAACTTTTGGTCATCTTACGACGCTTTAAATTTCTTTCTTTTGCACTGGTCTTTGCCATGGTGTCTTTCCTTAACCGTTAATCTTTAGTTTCTGAACGGCATATCAAAGCCGCGCAGCAATTCTTTGGCCTCTGCATCGGTTTTAGCCGTGGTGCAGATAATGATGTCCATCCCACGGATTTTTTCGACTTTGTCAAAAACAATCTCTGGGAAGATGATGTGTTCTTTGACACCCATGGCATAATTACCACGACCATCAAAGCTTTTGCCGTTAATACCGCGAAAGTCGCGGATACGCGGCATGGCAATCGTCACCAAACGATCCAGGAATTCATACATCCGCTCCCGGCGCAGGGTCACCTTGCACCCGATGGCCATGCCATCACGTACCTTAAACGACGCGTTTGATTTTTTAGCCGAGGTAATAACCGGTTTTTGACCAGCAATCAAAGCCAGTTCTTCTGCGGCTTTTTCAACGGCCTTACGGTCTTGTGTCGCATCGCCCACGCCCATGTTGATGACAATTTTGTCAAGGCGGGGTACCTGAAGCGCGTTTTTATAACCGTATTTTTTTTGAAGATCTGCTTTGATCTTCTGATCATAACGGTGTTTCATCCGCGGCGTATATTTTTCTGCTGTGCTTGCCATTGTTTTGTTCCTACTTTGTCAACTGCTCGCCGGAGGCTTTGGCCACACGGACTTTTTTGCCATCTTTTAATTGTTTGTATCCTACGCGTGTTGCGGTTCCTTTTTTAGGATCGACCAGCGCAACATTCGATACATGGATCGACAATTCTTTGCTTTCGATACCACCCGCCGAAAACTGGGTCGGCTTGGTATGTTTTTTAGCCACGTTCACACCCTGTACAACGACACGGCGTTCCGTCGGGATAGATTTCAGGACTTCTCCTTTTTTGCCTTTATCTTTTCCGGCAATCACGACGACTTGGTCGCCTTTTTTAATTTTCATGGTCGTATTTGTCATTAGAGCACCTCTCCCGCCAGCGAGATAATTTTCATGTAACCTTTACCGCGCAGTTCGCGGGTCACGGGTCCAAAGATACGCGTGCCGATCGGCTCGCCGGCCGCATTAATCAGAACGCAGGCATTCGTATCAAAACGGATTTTTTCGCCGTTCTGACGGTTAATACCATGACGTGAACGGACGATAACGGCCTTGTGAACCGTTCCTTTTTTCACACGTCCACGGGGAATCGCATCTTTAATGGAAACAACAACCACGTCACCGATATTGGCTGTTCTCCGGTGAGAACCCCCCAATACCTTGATGCATTCGACGCGGCGTGCGCCGGAATTATCCGCCACTTCCATATTTGATTGCATCTGTATCATGTTACTACCTGCCTTTGTCTTATCTATTCGTCTTTAAGTTGATCTCTTACTTTTTCTTGGCTACTGCCTTTTTGGCAGGTGCTTTTTCTTTTTTCTCTTTTACGGCAGAAGGTGCCTTTGCCTTAGGAGCTGGAGCAGGCTTGGCAACCGCTGTCGAACGCTCTCCGCCAATCACTTCCCAGCGTTTACGCTTGGAAATCGGGGCACATTCAATAATCTGAACGCGGTCGCCTACCTTGCAGTTATTATTTTCATCATGCGCGGCGTATTTGGATGAACTCCGGATATATTTTTTATACACGGGGTGCAGTTTCTTACGCTCGACAATGACGGTGACGGTTTTATCCATCTTGTCACTGACAACAGTTCCTTCAAGTACGCGGCGTGGCATGTGTTATTCCTTATCCTTTATCTTAAGCAAATTTTTTAGCTTTTGCCTTGGCCTTAGATGCCACGGCAGAAACCCCTAGTGCGGTTTTTGTTAAAAATGTTTTGATGCGGGCGATATCACGGCGCACCACACGGATCTGCGACATGTTTTCCAACTGGCCTGCCGTTTTTTGGAAACGCAGATTGAACTGCGTCTTACGCAGATCCATCAAAATTTTGACCAGTTCATCGGCTGTTTTGCCTTTAAGTTCTTCGGCTTTCATCACTCAATTCCTTATCTACTAATCCTATGACCCAATCCGAGCCACAAACTTGGTTTTAATCGGCAGTTTAGCCGCGGCCAATTCAAGTGCTTCCCGTGCGACCTGCATGGGAACGCCATCCAGTTCAAACATGATACGACCCGGCTTCACGCGTGCCGCCCAGAATTCAGGCGAACCTTTACCAGAACCCATCCGAACTTCCAGTGGCTTTTTGGACACCGGCACGTCCGGGAAAATCCGGATCCAGACCTTACCCTGACGTTTCATGTGACGGGCAATACAACGACGCGCCGCTTCGATCTGACGTGCCGTAATACGATCCGGCTGGAGGGCTTTCAAGCCATATTCCCCAAAGGCCAATTCAAACCCGCCCTTGGCATTGCCATGGATGCGGCCTTTATGGGCTTTTCTGTATTTCGTTTTTTTCGGTTGTAACATCGTTTTGTACCGTCAGTTTAAAATTATGTCAATAAATATACGTTCTATATCTCTTTATGCTTTATGAGGCTGACCCGTTTGCGGTGCGGCTTCGATCCGTTTATCCCGCGCCAAGGGGTCATGCGCCATGATATCGCCTTTATAAATCCAGACCTTTACGCCGATAATCCCATAAGTGGTTAATGCTTCGGAAAAACCATAGTCCAGATCTGCACGAAGTGTGTGGAGTGGCACACGGCCTTCACGGTACCATTCCGTGCGGGCAATATCAGCACCACCCAAACGACCGGATACATTCACCCGGATCCCCAAAGCACCTTGACGCTGAGCACTTTGTACAGCGCGTTTCATAGCTCTGCGGAACGACACCCGGCGCTCGAGTTGCTGGCAAACGCCTTCAGATACCAGCTGAGCGTCGACCTCAGGCTTACGGATTTCGACGATGTTCAAGGATACTTCTGAACCAGCACGATCAGAGAGATCTTTTCTCAGTTTTTCAATATCCGCGCCTTTTTTGCCAATAATCACACCTGGACGCGCGGTATAAACCGTCACGCGGGTATTTTTCGCGGCACGTTCAACCACCACCTTGGAAATCCCGGCGGCCTTCAGGCGTTCGGTCACATATTTACGCAGTTCAAGATCTTGAACCAGTTTCTCGGCATAGTTACGATCATCGAACCAGCGAGAGTCCCAGGTACGGTTGATCCCGACGCGCAGACCGATTGGATTAGCTTTCTGACCCATGTTTCACGTGCTCCTTATTCTTGTTCTTTTTTGGCAACAGCTTTTTTAGCCGGTGCTTTTTTTGCCGCAGGTTTTTTGGCGGCAGATTCTGATGTTGCAGGGGCTTTTTTCTTAGCGGCCTTTTTAGAAGCCACCATATCATCCCCCAGTTCGCGGACAATAACGGTCAAGCGGCTGAATGGCTTTTCAATCGGAGCTGCACGACCACGTCCACGCGTTTGAATGCGGCGCATCTTGATAGATTTACCAACGTAGGCTTCGGCCACGATCAAACGGTCCACATCCAAACCATGGTTGTTTTCGGCGTTCGCGACCGCAGAAGCCAATACTTTGCGCACATCTTTGGCAATTCTGCGCTGGCTAAACTGAAGATCCGTCAGCGCTTTTGCCGCGCTTTTGCCGCGGATCATCTGTGCTACCAGATTCAGTTTACGATCGCTAGTCCGAAGATACTTGGCTTCCGCTTTCGCTTCGTTCGGGGCTTCGCGCCGTTCTTTTTGTTTCTGTCCCATGGTCTATTTCCTTACCTCAAAATAACTTACTTGCTTTCGGCTTTCTTATCGCCGCCATGTGCTTTGAAAACGCGGGTCGGTGCAAACTCGCCCAATTTGTGACCAATCATCTGATCTGTCACCAGAACAGGAATGAATTGTTTGCCGTTATGAACGCCAAACGTCAAACCCACCATCTGGGGCAGGATTGTGGAACGGCGAGACCATGTCTTCACCACCCCTTTTGTTTTTCCGTTTTTCACGTCTTCCACCTTTTTCAACAGGCTTCTATCGACAAACGGACCCTTCCAAACGCTACGTGCCATGTTTTCCTCTTAATATCTCTTCTTACTATTTCTTCTTACGGCGTAAGATAAACTTATCTGTCGCCTTGTTTTTACGTGTTTTGTACCCTTTGGTCGGTACGCCAGAATATGAAACCGGATGACGTCCGCCAGATGTCCGACCTTCCCCCCCGCCGTGCGGGTGATCTACCGGGTTCATCACGACGCCGCGAACCGTCGGCTTAATGCCCATCCAACGTTTACGTCCGGCTTTACCCAGATTTGTGTTCATATGGTCAGGGTTTGATACCGCGCCCACCGTGGCCATGCAATCCTGACGGATCAAGCGGAGTTCGCCCGAAGCCAGCTTGATCTGGGCAAAACCCTGGTCGCGTCCCGCCAGCTGAGCATACGTCCCGGCAGAGCGGCATAATTGGGCGCCCTTGCCTTCCTTCAGTTCGATATTGTGAATGATCGTCCCAACCGGCATGGATTTTAATTTCATCGCATTGCCCGGCTTGATGTCGGCTTTTTCACCAGACACCACAACATCACCGACTTTGAGACGTTGGGGTGCAATGATATAGGCCTTTTCGCCGTCTTTATATTGAATGAGCGCAATAAACGCTGTGCGGTTTGGGTCATATTCCAAACGCAGGACGGTGGCGTCCATATCAAATTTACGGCGTTTCCAGTCAATGACGCGGTATTTTTGTTTATGACCGCCGCCAATATGGCGCATCGTCACACGACCAAGATTGTTCCGCCCGCCTGTTTTTTTCTTGCCTTCCAGCAAGGTTTTTTCCGGAGCCCCTTTATGCAGGTCGCTACGATCTGTGATGATCAGCGTCCGTAAGCTGGGTGTTCTGGGTTTGAATGATTTGAGTGCCATTGTCTTATGCCTTTATCAACTAAACACCTGTTCCAACATCAATCGTTTGACCGGGTTCCAGTGTCACGATTGCTTTTTTAACATCTGAGCGAAATGCCTTGATGCCTTTAAATACTTTTGTCTTACCCTTGGTCGTCAGCGTGTTGACGCCTTTGACTTTTACTTTGAACAACGCTTCAACCGCGGCTTTGACCTGTGGTTTTGTTGCTGTTGTCGGTACCTTGAAAGTAACCTGACCATGTTCAGAGCCCCGGGTCGATTTTTCAGTCACGACGGGCGAGCGGATAATTTCATACATCCATTCAGCAACTTGGGCGTTTTCTTTTTTCTTCGCGGCCATGGTTATTACCCTTTCAATCTTTCGGTCAGTGCGTTCACAGCGGCTACCGTCAACACCAGCGTATCACGCTGAAGGATGTCATAGACGTTAGCACCTTGAACCGGCAGAACATCAATTTTTGGCAGGTTCGATGTGGCACGCGCAAAATTGGCATCAATCTCAGCACCACTAATCACCAGTGCAGAATCAAAGCCCATTTTTTCAAATGCTTGTGCCATCGACTTCGTTTTGTGATCCTTGGCCTTGGCGTCATCAATCACGACCAGCTTACCTTCTTTGGCCTTGGTGGACAGAGCCGACATCATGGCCAATTGACGAATACGGCGCGGCAGTTCATGCGCATGGCTACGGACAACCGGACCATGAGCTTTTTGCCCACCCCGATCAATCGTCCGTGTATAACTCCCTACACGGGCAGAACCTGTTCCTTTTTGTTTGAACGGCTTTTTACCCGTGCGATTCACTTCGGAACGAGTTTGTGTTTTATGTGTGCCGGATTGACGCTTTGCCAATTGCCACAGCACCATACGGTGCATGATGTCAGCACGGATTTCGGCTTCGAAAATGCTGGGCTCCAGCACTACATCGCCAGCGGATTTTCCATCCAGTGTTTTCACGGACATTTTCATTGTCGTTACCCTTCTTTGCTTTCTTCAGCCGGTGCCGCTACGCTCGCCCCTGCTTTGATACCTGCCGGAAGTGGGGCATCTTTTGGTGCTGGCTTTTTAACAGCATCCGATACCAAAACCCAGCCACCATCGGTGCCAGGAACGCTTCCTTTGATCAAAATAAGATTATCTTCCAGATCAATGCCGGCCACTTTCAAGTTCTGGGTGGTCACACGCTCGGTCCCCAAATGACCAGCCATTTTCTTGTTCTTAAAGACTTTACCGGGATCCTGGCGGTTACCCGTTGATCCATGGGAACGGTGAGATACCGACACACCGTGCGTAGCACGTAGACCACCGAAATTCCAACGCTTCATCGCCCGAGCCGCTACGCTCACCCCTGCCTTGATACCTGCCGGAAGTGGGGCATCTTTTGGTGCTGGCTTTTTAACAGCATCCG
>CAZZGO010000005.1:32647-33497 GCA_964654245.1 uncultured Pseudobdellovibrionaceae bacterium
ACCGACACACCGTGCGTAGCACGTAGACCACCGAAATTCCAACGCTTCATCGCCCCAGCAAAACCTTTACCAGTTGACATACCCACGACATCCACGAATTGGCCGGGAATAAAATGGCTGGCACTAATTTCTGCTCCTACTTCTGGAAGCTTGTCAGCATCTACGCGGAATTCCACCACTTTTTTCTTGGGCTCCACCTTGGCAGAACCAAAAACTGAGCGCATCGCTTTTGACGTACGGGAAACCTTCGCCTTACCTGCGCCCAATTGAACGGCGGTGTAGCCATCCTTGTCTTGTGTCCGAACAGCGGTCACCTGACATGCATCAATTTTCAAAACGGTCACGGGAATCTGACGGCCTTCTTCATCGAAAATCCGTGTCATACCCTCTTTCCGTGCAATAACGCCTGTGCGCATGGTAAACTCCTTAAACCTTATCCTTTAAGCGGCCTGGCCGATTTTAATTTCAACATCCACACCAGCGGCCAGATCCAATTTCATCAATGCATCCACCGTTTGCGGGGTGGGTTCAACGATATCGATCAAGCGTTTATGTGTACGCATTTCAAATTGTTCCTGTGATTTCTTGTCCACGTGGGGTGAGCGGTTCACACAGAATTTTTCCTTACGTGTCGGAAGCGGAATAGGACCGCGGACACCCGCGCCCGTCCGGCGAGCTGTGTTCACGATTTCGCGTGTCGATGCATCCAAAATACGATGGTCGAAAGCGCGAAGTCTGATGCGTATTGTTTGCGTGTCCATATCTCAACTACCTTTTTTCAAAAAACCTTATGATACAATCTTACTGACGACACCTGCGCCGACGGTACGGCCGCCTTCGCGAATGGCGA
>CAZZGO010000006.1:0-32900 GCA_964654245.1 uncultured Pseudobdellovibrionaceae bacterium
CAGCCATCTCGTCATTATGTTGGGTGTGACTAATAGTCTTTTAAAGATTAAAAATTCTTTTCACTGTTTCTGTGATCGCAATCAGAGCAGAAAATTTTCCACTTCTGATGTCGTTCGTATCTGAATCAGCAATAAAGACAAAAGTATTTTGCGTAGGAGATGGCTGGGGATCATTTACCGAACCCTGACTTAGAGGTGAAGAATTGCTTGGCGATCCCCCAACCAAAAGGTTTTGGGTTTGAAAGGATGCCACAGGTGGAGATAACGTCTGAACATATGTATTTGGCAATTGATTAACTGAATCAATTGTTAAAACTCCGGGAACATATGACGAAACAAAATAATTCAGAGCCGTCCCCCCGGATGCCTCAATGGCATATGTGCCCGCCGGTGATGTGATGTCTGCTACAGAAGAAACAAGTACGCCCGCCAGAACGCTATTATCCTGACCATTTTTAAGACCGGACAGTATATATTCAAAATTCGGATTTGGCGTTGAAGCTGGCCTTCTGACATTTTGAACTGTCAAAACAAGTGGAGCTTTGGTTATCGTGACTGACCCATTCGTTGATGTCAAAAGCGTGTAATTATTATCAAGTAAGGACGCTATACTGACAACATGGGATGTGCCTGTATTTGACGTGGGTAACAATGTCGGTGATGTAAAGGTTATCGAATCAAGACCTGAGGGTAAATCTCCATTCACCAGATTAGTCCATGCCACATCGCTGGCTGTTAGTTGTGGTGTGGCACTCCCGTATATTTGCGTATGTGACCCGACAACAGCCGTCAGGTTACGCTTGGTCAACGATAAAGTCCCAGCCGTATGACTGATGAGGTTATAATTATTATCGAGAAAAGAGGTAATCCCGATGGATTGCGTATCACCTACATTCGCTGTTACCGTGAGTGAAGGTACCGTAAAGACAACGCTATCCAGAACACTCCCCGTTTCACTATTGGCCAGATTGTTCCAGACCACGTCCCCCCATACCCATGTTGGGTTTACATCTCCATAGGCCCGGGATTTATTATTCACAGTGGCAGTGATGTCGCGTTTATGAATGGAGAGGGTTCCCGGTGTATGACCGGTCAAGTTATAATTATTGTCCAGAAAAGACGTTATCGCGATGGATTGGGTCGTCCCCACATTCGCTGTCCCTGCCAAAGTGGGAGCCGTAAACACGACGCTATCCAGAACACTTCCCGTTTCACTATTGGCCAGATTGTTCCAGACCACGTCCCCCCAGACCCATGTCGGATTTGAATCCCCATAAGCACGGGATTTATTATTCACGGTAGCCGTAATATTCCGTTTATTAATCACCAAATTTGTCGTCGGAGAATTTGTAACATTATAATTGCTGGCTGAAAATGATGCGCTAACCCCGCCAGTATATGTCCCGACATTTGAGGCTGTTGTGATAACACCATAATTCGCCGTGGGAGTGATAACACTCCCCAGATCACCGTTGACCAAACCGGTAAAATTAAAATTTGCTGACGTCACAGTTGGATTTACATCCCCGTATACGCGGTTTAGTCCACCTGTCCAGGAAGCCGTGATATCCCGTGGTGTAATGTTCAAAGTGCCTGTGGGAGGTGTGATGGTATAATTGAGTAAGAAGTTACCGCCCCCACTCCAAGAGGGAGTAACACTATAAGATCCAACACCAGTAGCCGTCGTAATAGTCCCATAATCAACAGAGAAGCCTGGGTTATAGCCCCCGATCGTTTCAGAATTGACAAAACCCGTATAGCTCAAGGCTGTATAGGATGGCGTGGGGTTAGAATTACCATAGGTTTTAGAGAGTGGTGCAATCCATGTGGCTGTCAACGGGCGTGCGGTGATGGATAAGAAGCTCGGATCTAAAAGGTAATAGGTATAAAAATTATCTGACCCACCTGTTAAACTAATCCCATGCTGAGTACCGCCAGCGGCAGTCGATGTCGCACTTCCAGCCACTGTAGCTGTCGGCAATACATCTAGAACTGACGCATTATCTGCCCCTTGAAATCCATTGTAGGTAAATAAAGATTGAAGCGTAACATTATCTGGGTTGATATCACCATATAGGCGCGACGTATTGACAGAGATACTTAAAAGATTTGGTACATATTCATAGAGTAATCCATTGCCTGTCCCGGGGAAGGCAGGGCATCCGCCGCCGTAGACGCAACTGTTACGCGTAAAATCTGAGATCATTCCCCCTAACGTATTCAAATTAGGGTGATCGGAATAAACAAGCCAGCGTCCCAAAGACGCCGAAAGTGCGCCCGCGCCTGCATTATTGATAAAATCCTTGCCGGCGGCAACCGTAAGCGGGGTTCCTGTACCAGATGCTGTTAATACGCCGTTCAAGACAATACTGGATGTGTTAGCCACGCTATGTGCTAAAATCGAACCGGCATTGATTGTTCGTAAACTAATAAACCCACTGGTATTATTGGTTTTACCCGTACCATCTTCCAACCGGATATGAACATTCCCGGTGCCAGCATTGATGGTTGTACCAGCTGCCATGGTGATTTCTGCGGCCCCGGCATCGCGCTGAGCATTCACCACACCACTTGATAAATCTTCGTTCGCCCAAAGGTTTAAATTGCCGTTATCAGTTGTGATATTAGCATTCACTAAAATCGAGCGCCCAGCCTGAAGGGTTAGATTCCCTGCATTACCACTCGGGTTATTCGCAATAATATCGTTATCGACAATAATATCATTATTTGCCTGTAAAATAACGTTTTGCGGCGTATTCAAAAGGGCTGTGATATTTGCAGGTGTTATACCAATCGTGTTCGTGGGAAGTGTAGTAAAAGAATTTCCATTGGTGACCGGGTTACTATTTCCTCGAAAAATAAATGCACCACCCGTACCGGTATACACATTTCCATTCTGGTCAGTCGTACCATTTCCACCGTCAGATCCCGGCAACGCGGATATTAAAGAACCGTTATTTATCTCAAGAGATACACCAAAATAATCAAAACTATTACTTATACCTGAGGTGTTGATATTCTTAGCACCCGTATAACCAAAACCAATAGTTGCATCAAGTTGACCGTTGGCAAATAATAAATCGTCGAAGTTATAAATGTGAATTGCACCAGTATCACTTAGGGTATTTCCAAAGCCGTCATCGCGTGAAGCCCCAAGGGCCAATGTTGTTCCTTCCAAGGCAACACCAGCCAGATAATCGCTCACATCCAGCATGTTCATATCGACGTTTTTTCCACCCGTGTACCCATAGCCCATGATGGCCTGAAGTGTGGGGGTCGTGAACACACTATCGGCAAAGGTGAACAAATAGGCCGCACCAGAATCATTGCGCGTATTGCCAAACCCATCATCCCCGCGGGCTGTAATGGCTAAACGATTACCGTCAAGGGATACGCCGCCATATTCACCAATGATATCGCTGGTGCCTAAATTCGTGACGCTAAAATTTTTGCCGCCGAGCGCACCATATCCCGCGCCGATTATTCCTTGAAGTGTGGGAGTTGTAAAAACAGAATCAGCAAAAGTAAAAAGATACACGGCACCTGAATCGCCTACGCTATTGGCATTGCCATCATCACGGGCGGCGGTCACCGCCAAGCGATTGCCATCAAGGGATACACCTGATCCAAACCAATCATTAGCACCAATATTGGTAACGCTAAAATTCTTGCCCCCGAGCGCGCCATAATTACTGCCGATACGGCTTTGGAGTGTGCCGCCACTAAAAAGACTATCAGTAAAGCTGAACAGGTATACGGCCCCGGAATCGCCCATACTATTCCCGTTACGATCATCCCCCCGGGCTCCCACAGCCAGACGGTTTCCGTCTAATGATATCGATTCCCCGAAATAATCAAGCGCGTCTAATTGTCCTGACAGATTGATATTCTTACCGCCCGTATAGCCCGCGCCGATCATCGCTTCCAGAACCGCACTATCAAAGTTGCTGTTGGCAAAGGAATACAAATAGACTTCGCCAGAATCACCTAATGTATCGTTAAATCCATCAGCCCACGGCACACCAATGGCAATACGGTTATCACTGAGAGAGACACTCATACGGTCGCTGGGGGAATCTGGTGCTGAATTAAAATGTAAATTAATATTTTTTCCGCCTGTATATCCCCTGCCTAAAGAACCTTGATAAGTTCCGCTCGTGAATACGGCATCTGAAAAGGTATAAAAATGATAGGCACCCATATCCGCATTCACATTACCTGGACCATCATCCCCCTGTGCCCCCACCACCAAACGATTGCCATTTAACGAAAGGCTATAGCCAAAAAGATCATTTCCTCCTGCCTCGTTCGGACGAGAAAGATTTTTACCGCCGAGCGCGGCATAGTTATTACCGATGCGCGCCTCAATCGTTCCGCCACTAAAGACTGAATCAGTAAAACTATATAGATATGCCGCACCGGAATTACCTGCTGAATTACCATTTCCATCGTCCTGACCAATGCCAACGGCCAAACGGTTACCATCTAGTGACACTGCAAAGAAGAGATCACTCACATTGGCAAAAGCCGATGTATCCAGATTTTTGCCGCCGGTATAACCTTGACCAATTCGCGCTTCAAGCGTGCCGCCACTAAAAACTGAGTCGGTAAAACTATAGAGATATGCCGCCCCTGCATCTGTGGTACTGTTGCTTGCCCCATCATCATCGCGTGCGGCTACGGCTAATCGATTTCCATCTAATGAAACACTCCACCCAAATCGATCGACAGCATCAAGTGACTGATTGATGTTTTTACCGCCTGTATAACCATTACCGATGGTTGCTTGTAATGTCGGGGTAGAAAAAAGACTATCGGCAAAACTGAAGAGATAGACTTCTCCTCCGGCGTTGACTGTATTCCCATTACCATCGCCGTCCCGGGCACCAACTGCTAGACGATTACCATCCAGCGACACGCTCCAGCCAAAAAGATCGCTGTTATTCAACGTGGTCATATTGAAATTTTTACCGCCTGTATACCCTTGGCCAATTCGGCTTTGTAAGGTGGCGCCATTAAACGCCGCATCGCTGAAACTATAAAGATAAACTTCCCCGCAATCAGTACAGCCATTGGATACACCATCGCCTGCCATGGCGCCAACCGCAATACGGTTACCATCCAGTGATACGCCAGTTCCAAATCTGTCCCATGTGTTATCGAGTGGTACATTGACATTCTTACCCCCCGTATAACCACGACCCATAATGCCTTCCAAAATGCCGCCACTGAATGCCGCATCGGTAAAGCTATAGAGATAGACTGCCCCCGCACGCCCCCCTAATCCATCTGCCCCCAAATCATTCAACCATCCCACCGCCATTCGGCTACCATCCAGCGATACGGCATAAGAACCAAATTCACCACCATAATTGAGACCTGTTATATCCACATTATTGCCGCTTGTGCCGGTACCGACCCCGCGCCCCATGATAATGGCCGTCGGATTGAATGTTGCGTTGGCGATGATGATGTTTTTGGGGTCAAGCAGGACGGTGCCTTGGCGGCCATCGCGCCCCGTTTGAATAATAGAATCGGTGGTTAGCGTCTCGCCCGAAGACAACTCAACAAATCCACCCTCACCTGAATTCAGCCCCGGTGTTGCACTGATTGTCGCCAGTGAAAGCGTATCATTATCCGACCAGACGATAATATTACCGCCGTCCGCTTCATCTCCCTTGCCCTCGGCGCGAAGACGCGTCCCACGATCAAGCGTGGTGATCTTGGCGTTCGGTAGATCGTCTTGTGGTAAATTCTTGCCACCTTGAAACTCCCCGCCAATACGGATCTGCCCGCCGCCTGTTGCGCCGGACGCATCGACTTGCGCTGAGAGCATCTTGATTGACCCGCCAGTGATATCAATCTTGCCGCCCTGTCCCGTATTACCTTGGGCACTATATTGTCCTGACGTCGTATGATTAAAAGACGTTAGACTGCGGATTTTTCCCCCATCAACCTTACCATCGACCCTCATTCGTGAGGTGGAGGTTTCCCACGTATTGCCTGTAACCTCTGTGGTGATGATTCCACCCGTGCCTTCTAATCCCTGTGCGGAAATTGTATCCGCAAGTGAAAGAGTGCGTGCCGAAATATTTATCTGTCCGCCGTCTTTTCCATCTGCGTTGATATGACCGCCCAGGGAAACAAAAGTTCCCTTCAGATCAACATGCCCGCCCTCATGGTTGCTATCACCACTGACATTGATATGACCGGTATTTTGAAGAGTGGTGGAGTTGCCTTCTATACGTATGTTTCCTTTGGCTCCAGAAACATTTCGAGCAGAAATATTCCCCTCATTGCTGATAAGGCTTTCGACAATATTCCGCCCCGAGGCCGCCGTCATCACCACGCGGCCGCCATCGGCCCGGATAACGCCGCCGTTTTTAATGTTTTGTTTTAAAACGGCATCTGAGACTTCAATCTGTATCAGCCCGTCTCCGGCAAAATCAACGGTTGTAATGTCACCTGAAGCGAGTGTGACTTTTCCGAGTTGTGCCTCGATAACACCCTGATTTTCAAGATGGGGCGCAACCAATCCTGCTAACCCCCCTTGCTTCACTGAGATAGCGCCCTGATTGATAATTTGGGCTTCTGGCTGTCCGGCACGATTTAAGATAACAGAACCGCCAGACATAAAATCAGAATCGTTATTGAGATCGCTGGTCGTGGCCACAAGGCCACCAACATCCACACGCGCATGTGTGCCGAACGTCATGCCATTTTGATTGATCAGAATGATATTGCCGTTGGCCGTAATGTTACCGTCAATCTGGGATGCCTTATTGTCGTGAATGCGGTTGACCGTTATCGCCCCGGTTGAAGGTTGCTGAAAGGTAACGCTTTCGGGTTGACTGATATCAAAGCGATCCCACTTTATGATGGCTCGGTCACTTGATTGTTGAATGGTGGTGTCAACACCTACTGTTTCTATGATCGCAGATCCACCTACAACCAGCCCCCCTTCGGGACCCGCAACAGCCATGCGAGGGCACGCCGAAAGTGCGACAACAAGTGCCGTCGAACATAAAAGCGCATACCGGATTCTCCGGCGGTCTTTTACTGGGTTATGCATATGGACACACAGTATTGTAGATCAGTTAAAAAAATAAATATTTATTATGACTATAGGAGCAGGTGATCACCCGTGTATGTAATTATATCCGGAATCGGCATAATCAGAACTGGTATTTAAAGGAGAGCAAAGCACGAGGCGAAGACCCATTGGCATATTGAGGGGGATTATCTGCCGGATTCGTCAAGGGAGCCGATAAATTAAGATCAAACTGGTAATCATCGTTTATCCATAATCTTGCCCCCAATCCCGCAGAAGCCCCAGAAACCGTGTTTTTTGATCCGGGATCAATATTCCAGACCTTGCCGATGTCATAAAACCCATAGAGTTGATACACCCATGGGCGTTGTCCCTGAAAGTTCAAGTTGTTCCTATAACGTAATTCCAGCGATGCCGAGACACCCTTGTCCCCCGTCAATTCAGACGGGTCATACCCTCGTCCCAAGTCACTGCCGCCAAATCCGAATTCTTCTGATGACAGCAAGGGATTCCAAGCATATTGCCCTTTTACTCTCCCCAGCAGGTCAAATGATCCTGTCAATTGCTGAAGACGCGAGGCCGAAATCTCAACTTTCCGAAAATCACTTCGCCCTGCCTCTCGCGATAAATCAATCGAGCCTGTCTCGCGTGCGCCCAAAATATTAAATCCCTGATGATACGATGCCTGAAAGGCGTTCAACCCCAGATATCGATCAGAAAAAGAATATTTTGTATCGATAAACAGACTGCGTGTTCGGTCGTCAAACAAACGATCTTGAAGAATATTGGTCAAAACATTTTTATATGATAGCCCGGCTGACACGATCCAGGCTTCTTCCCGTTGACGAATAAGGGGATAAGATAACGCGGCGGTGATGCTGGTTGATTTTCCTTGAACATCGAGTACGTCAAGCGTATCCCCTGGCTCTGTTCGGGTCATATTAGAGGATATGTTGAGCATCGCCCCTGAGATACCAAACACCGGAAGATGATAAGCGGCTCCTGCCTGACGCATTTCTTGGGCTGACGTTGTCTGAATCAAAAAAAGATCAAGATCGCTATAGTTGGGCAACCCTTGAGAAAAATTACCCCCCGCCGTAACCTGACCCGATCCTGTAAAATTCGATCCATGGTTATCAAAGCCGATATAACGGGTGAGTGGCTCATTGGTATTGAGAGGTTTGAGCGTTATTTTAACAGCACCCGGCAATTGATCGTCTGCCGCGGAGATCACAGCGGCCACATCAAGCTGGGGACGATCATTCAAAATCAGCATCAATCTTTCCAGCCGAATGGTATTCAGCGGCCGCATGGCCAAAACATCTTGACTGAATGAATCAATCAGGTCGGATGATATAATTTCCGGATCAATATCAACTTTGCCAACATACCCCTCGATGACATTAAAAATTATATGTCCGCTTTTTATATTCTGCTCAGGCATGGAAACTTTTGAAATCGTGTACCCATGGTCCTGATAAAGTTGCTGAATATCTGTCAGCACATCAAATAATTGTGAGACCGTTATCTCTTGGCCAAGATAGCGTTGGTAATAAGACCCTAACGTCTCAGGTGTAAAGGCCTGTGCGCCGGTGATCGTCAGGCTGTTAAAAATAAACGTGGCCTGAGCGGTTTCAGGGGATAAATCAGGCGCTCGCGCACGCTGAACACTGGGATCAAACGGTTTGATATCCGGAAACTGATCTTGCCGTTTTTCAATCGGTGAAGACTGTCTGCCCGGGTCAGCCGAAGACGGAACGTTTTGCGCATAGCAATAACGCCCAGCAAAAAACAACACGCCCGTCATTAAGACAAGGTGTTTCCATGAAAAATATGGCAGAGCCATTCTATTCCTTTTAGTATATTCATTATTTTTATCAATATGTTATATAGTCTCGCCTGATATTTACGAACATCTCAAGGCGCATAAAGAGGTATTTTGACGGATCATACTAGACATATTGCCATTATCGGGGCAGGGCCAGCAGGCTTAATCGCGGCTGAAATCTTGTCAGGCGCAGGACATGCGGTGACGATCTATGACCGCAAGCCTTCGGCGGGACGAAAATTTTTAATGGCGGGGCGCGGGGGACTCAACCTTACACATAGCGAGCCACTCGATTTTTTTATATCGCGCTATCCACAGGGGGCTGAACATCTTGCCCCCGTGATTACTCATTTCACGCCACAGGATTTACGCACATGGTGTGAAGGGTTGGGACAGGAAACATTCATCGGATCGAGTGGCCGTGTTTTTCCCAAAACATTCAAAGCTTCCCCTTTGCTGAGAGCCTGGCTCTCTCGGCTTGAATCTCAGGGTGTCCTGTTTAAATTCAACCATGACTGGACAGGATGGCAGGATGGCCATTTGACATTTCAAACACCTGAAGGTGAAAAGAAAATAGATCCGCTTGCCACCTTATTGGCCTTAGGGGGTGCCACGTGGCCAAAATTGGGATCTGATGGATCATGGGTAAATATTTTACATCACCACAACATCCCGATCTCACCGCTCAGGCCTGCCAATTGTGGGTTTGTTATACCGTGGTCTGATATTTTTAAAGCACGTTTTGCCGGACACGCTCTGAAGCCCCTATCGATATCCCACCAGAACATTACCCGGCGGGGGGAAATAATCCTGACTGAAAATGGCATTGAAGGCGGATTGGTTTATGCGTTTTCTTCGGCGTGGCGTCAGGATATTGACGCGCATGGACAAGCCGAAATTTTTCTGGATCTTATGCCGGATTTTTCCGTGGCGGAAATCGCCGAGAAATTAAAAAAACCTCGCAAGCGAGACACATTTACAAATTATCTGCGTAAAATTTTGCATCTGACCCCTCCGGCAATCGGGCTATTGATGGAGAAGCCTGACCGACATCTCTTGGGTGCTTCTTCCTCGGAATATCTGGCAGGCCTGATCAAACGGCATCCATTGATTTTAACGGCACCCTTTGGAATGGAACGAGCGATCTCGACAGCGGGAGGGATTGCGTTTAATGCGCTCGATCATCGCTTCATGCTCACCTCTCTGCCCGGCGTTTTTGCGGCCGGAGAAATGCTGGACTGGGAAGCACCCACGGGCGGCTATCTGCTCCAGGCCTGTTTTGCCACCGGGGTAGCGTCGGCTCAGGGGATTATCGCTTGGTTATCTGAGACCAAAAATAAAGACATAATCTAAATAACTTGTTTAATCATATTGCAATCGCTCTCAATTTGATTAACGTCATCTGCATACTCACACATGTAGATGCATACGATGGTTTTCAAAATGCCGTGCGCCATGATGACCTGTCCCGATTTTTTTCGTATGGCAAGGGTCCGATTTCTATTGGTCTGCTACCTTCTGTTCATACCCGCGCAGGCACAGGCTGATTTCACGATTATGTCGGGACAGACAGCCGGATCCCAAACACTTTTCGCCGGTGGTTCTGGGACTGTTGAATCCGGGGGAGAGGTATCCACCGCGTCTATGTTTCAATACGGCATTCGCATAAACGGTGCGAATGCGCATGTTATTAATCATGGAACGATATCGGCAGGACTGTCGGCACTCGATTCTATTTATCTGGGCGCAGGGGCGACCGGGTCACAAGTGACCAATCACGGGACGATCATCAATACCACCAGCACCGGATATGGAATTTTTAGCACAGCAGATGATGTCACCTTATATAATAACGGCTCTATCGTGATGGATGTCGCGTCTGATTCCGCCATCACACTCTCCGGGCTTCGTAACATTCTTATTTTGGGACCTGAATCCAATATCCAAGGCATCGTTCATTTTCAAAGTGCAGGCGGTATTCTTCAATATGAAACAGACATGTCTTTCCCCGCCGAAGGCGGCGGATTTGCCGTCCTCGGGCGCACGCCGCCCTTGCCGCAAATTATCGGTACCTATACAACGCAGGTCACCGGGCAAATGCCAACCTTGAGGGTCAAGGATAGTGTGGTTGTGTCGAATGCGGGTCAGAGTCTGGCAGTCACGCCCGATATCTTCGTGAGCACGAATCAAAACATCACACAAAGTACACAGCACACCGCCAATATTTTAGATCAACGTCAACAAGTGGCCTTGCTGGGGAAAAATCATACGCTTCATTCTGGCGTTCAATATGCCGCCGATAGTTCATCTCTTAATGATGTGTCCCCCGCCGCAGGCGGATGGGGAATATTTGAAAAATCAGTAGCCTGGATCGAGGGATTCTCGGCTTTTAAGGAGCGCCCGGCCCATAATGCCTCAGCCTATCAGAACGTAAAAAGTCGTGGAGTAGTTAT
This sequence comes from uncultured Pseudobdellovibrionaceae bacterium, assembly GCA_964654245.1. Taxonomy (GTDB): domain Bacteria; phylum Pseudomonadota; class Alphaproteobacteria; order Micavibrionales; family Micavibrionaceae; genus UWPOB-MICAV1. The sequence goes on from CAZZGO010000006.1 coordinate 11,333, forward strand.
AGGACTTGATCTCCCGGAAAATGCGCATAGTTACCGAACAGGATATTATGCCGGAACATTCGAGGGCGATTTAACCTTGGGTAAGTCGGGATTTAGAAAAATAGATACATCTGGTTTTTTAACAGGCGGATATGTCAGCAAAAACTGGGGCGCTTACCAATTCATTGGTCATCTGATGGGCGGCACGGCAGATCAAGATAGTAAGCGGCGTGTGAACCAAGATATGGCGATGGCATCCTATCGTTCTTATTTTACGGCACCTTCGATCACCGCCATGCGAACGATCACCACCCCGGATATGACGTGGGTACCATCACTCACGCTACGTTATCAAGGACAGATCACTGAGTCATATACCGAGCGCGGATCCAGTGCCAACCAAACTGTATCCGAAACCTATAACCAGACATTGACAGGACGAATTCAGGTCGATGCCTATTTACAGGATATATTTTTTTCACAAGGGTTATTATCGCCCAGTTTTCGGATAGGTCTTGAAGGTCAAACGGCCTTGGGTCAGGAGTCAGTTCTTTTAAATGTGCTGAACACCAACGTGCTTCTGGATACTGAATCAGAAAAGACACTCGATGCCGTTCTGGGTATCAATCTGGTATATGACACAGGCACACCAGTGTCATTTTACATTGATGGCGAAATGTCTGTTGGACTAAAACAACCGGACTTATCAGATAATGTGGGCGGTGCGGCCCGTATTGGCATGAAATGGTTATTTTGATTTATTCAACAATCAAACGTCCATTATTCACCAAATCCTGAACTGTATACGATGCCAGATCAGATCCCGATACGGCAAACGCCGCCACAAAATCTGACCCTTCACCATCCGCATTGACCGAGAAGGTTACTGTTGTGGTACCAGATTTCCGAATAAAGCTAGAGAGTTGGTCTTCACCCGCATCATATCCACTGAGTAAGGCCGACACATCCAGCGTATCCCCCTCTGTGAACAGAAAATCACGGACATTGTCCCGCCCCGTCATCAAGGAATCAAAGACAAACCGGTCGGCACCCGTGCCGCCAAATAAGGTATCGACCCCCGCGCCCCCATAAATAACGTCATCTCCGGAATCACCATATAAGACATCGTTCCCGTTTCCGCCAAAAATATGGTCTGAGCCCTGCCCCCCCCCATATACGGTCAATATCATCAAGACCATACAGCCAGTCATCATCGTCTTCGCCATACATGTAATCTGATCCGGCGTCACCTCTTAATACATCACGACCGATGCCGCCGTATAATTTATCATTCCCTGCGCCGCCGTTGATGATATCGTTACCTTCATCCCCATACAGCGTATCAATACCCTCGCCGCCCTCAAGCGTATCATCTCCCTGCCCGCCGAATAATTTATCGTTGGCCAAACCACCATCTAAAACATCATCACCCTCACCGCCGTAGAGCGTATCGTTGTTATCTTGACCCAGCAAAATGTCGTTACCTTGACCGCCATGCATCGTATCTGTGCCCAGGCCTCCATAGATCGTATCGTCGCCTGCATCGCCATACAGAAAATCTGTTCCCGCCCCGCCATTCAAAATATCAGCGCCGTTGCCGCCATAGATTTTATCCGATCCCGTGTTACCCGTGATCGTATCATCACCCTCTTCACCGTATAAGGTACCCCGAGCCGACACGACCTCGAGGGAGATCGTATCATCTCCCTGCCCGCCATAAACTTCCGCGAGTAAAGAGGCGCGGGTGCCCGTCACGCGCAAGATATCAGATTGATCCGTACCTTTAAGCTGAAGCGATCCCGGCGTGCCGGAGACAGGCAGAAAATCAACGATCATTCCTTCTCGGGATCGATTAAATGACACAAGACTCGATGTTCCCGTCCCAAAACTCATGTCCTTGGCACTGATCGTCTTGATCTCTTCTTCGCTGGAAACATAGCTATAGGTTTTTGTCCCTGACTTTAAGATAATATCCATGTCGCCTATCGGTGGCGGTGGGTTATTCACCTGATCAATATAGGATACCAGCTGATCCCACGTATAGGGAACGGTGTCAAAAATAAACTTTTCAAAATTCTTCCAAACACTCACGCCCCAACCCAGCAGATCTGAAGATGTCGATGCAGGGCGAATGGAAATAGTCTGATCCGGATCAACCTCAAAGGCGAACCGGGATATGTTCACATCAAACAAGGCCGTATCTAGGCCAATCCCGCCATCTATGATGTCTTCCCCGGCCGATGCACTGACAAGGTCATCGCCGCGTCCGGTGAAAATATGATTGCTGGTTTCACCGCTATAAATATGGTCATGACCATCCCCGGTGATGACGTTCTCGATCACGCCTGTGTTTAACTTGAATATCTCTATCGCGCTGGCTGTGCCATATTCAAAAACACCCCGTGTTGAACCTTGCTCTAGGGAGATAAACACATGACCGCCATACGCAGAACTGTTGACCGTATCATTCCCGCCATCCATGTCGGAAATCCATAGACGTTCGGCGCGTGCTGTTTCTGATTGTGTGACACTGTCCTGTGTGTAGAAATAAGTATCATCCGCCGAGTGGGTATTTCCGATGAACCCCAGACTCCAGTCATTTAAAACCCCCACATTCCCAGAGATTTTATCTTCGATTTTCAATGACCATATACCCGCCGAGCTTTCGCCCCAATGCGCATTTGATGTCATGCTGAAATCAATACCTTGAACCCCATAGATACTGGTGAACGCCCCATTAGACGGACGATTGACCAAAATACTTTCCGTACCGTCTGGACTGATCAGCGTGACAATCAAATCTCCGGCTTTTTGATGGGTGATATCCAGATGAATAAGTACTTTTTCTATTTCAATATCTTCGGATATATAGGCCGTTGTGACAATCGATCCCGTATCCGGCAAGGCCAATGCTGGTGATGATTGGGCGGCAGTAAAAGAAATCATGTTGGCTGAGGTCTGAGAGAGTTTCCATGTCTCTGCCAAGCGAACAGCGGCATAGGCATCAACAGCACCAAATCCGTAATCATGGCTGAAATGCATCCCGCCGCCATTGACATTTTTGGCACCGTTGATCTGCCATCCGGTACTGGCTGAATGATTTTGTCGTGCCGATAGTGCCAAAATTTCTTGAACGTCCCGCCATCCCAGATTGGGGTTCGCGTCCAGCATCAAGGCGACCACGCCACTCACGACAGGTGCGGCGGCAGATGTCCCCGAAAAATAGGTGTAATCGCCGGATGTATATCCGTTTGATCCTGTACGGTCGATCGTCCAGTTACTCGATCCCCCGGCCGACACCAAAAGCGCAGACCCTTGGTTACTAAAGCTGGAGAAGGTACCATCCGATTTAATCGAGGCCACTGTTATCGCATAGGGTGAATTTTGAAAATTATGATAGTTGACATTGTCACCGCTCACTCTGCTATTCCCGGCAGAAAAAACAATATTCCCGCCCAGCCCACCCCGGCCAGAATCGGCAATATCTTTCATCATATTAGTGACACTGTAAAAATCCGTGCCGATAAATTCCTTGCCTTTATCATCGGCAAAGGGGGTTGCAGATCCCCAGCTATTATTAATGATATCAGCCCCAATCGCGTTCAGATGTGAAAACGCCAGGACGAATTGATCCAGTGATCCCGCCGATCCAAACCCGACCCGCGCACCCACCCCTTCGGCATCAAAAGCCACACCCACGGTGCCCACACCATTATCATCGGCGATAATCGTCCCCAGCACAGAGGTACCGTGATGATTACCCGTATCCGCCATCGCATCACTATCGGGGGAGCGGAAATCCCAATCCAGATCGGTGCGATAATTGGCCGTCATTTCGGCGTGTGTGTATTCAAAACCATCATCAATCGCACCGACGCGAACGCCCTGTCCGGTATAATCCGTCCAGACTTTTTGCGCTTGAATACCCCAAGTGCCTGTTAAATGCCACTGCGTTAAAATATCCGTGTCACTCGGAACCCCGATAGACGCAGAAATAAAGGATGACGAAGATGAAACCGCCACATCAGACGCCGGTGTAACCGTCACGGCAGATTGAGATTGTAAAAAAATATGATAACTAAAATTTACATGTGCGCCTCGCGCCGCCACATCAGACCCACGCGAAGCATAGGTCAGTTCCGTGGAATCATCTTCTTCCAGAAAATCTATAGTCGTCTCAGACATGTCTGCTTCCCGCGCCTGAAAAAGTAATATTCCATTATCATCCCGCCGCCCTTAACGACATGACAATAATATCTTGAATTTTATCTTTCGCAGAGAGAGGTAAATGAAAGCTTAAGATAGACCCTTTGCGTCAGAAGATACGCACGGTTATAAAATATATGAAAATATAAATATTAATGCCGGAAATGCCGCATACCGGTAAAGACCATAGCCAGACCTTTGTCATCGGCGGCAGAAATCACATCAGCATCCTTGATCGATCCGCCGGGTTGAATGATGGCCGTGGCACCCGCTTCGGCGGCGGCCAACATACCATCCGCAAAGGGAAAAAACGCATCCGACGCCACCACCAGATGGGCGCCTGCAGGCGGCGTTAACTTCATTTCCTTCATTTTCCAAGCGGCGATACGGGATGAATCAAGACGCGACATCTGACCCGCGCCAATACCCACTGTGGCCCCGTCACGGGCATATACAATCGCATTAGACTTCACATGTTTGCCCACCTTGAAGGCAAAGATCATATCCGCCATTTCCTGTGCACTCGGGGCACGTTTCGTGACCACACGAAGCATATCTGGTGTGATTACACCTTGATCCCTGTCCTGAACTAAAAGACCCCCGGCCACCCGAACCATATTGAGACGCGGGGTTTTCACATCCGGCATCCCGCCCGTTTTTAAAACGCGGATATTTTTCTTCGAGGATAAAATTTCCAGTGCGGCTGGTTCAATGTCAGGCGCGATGATGACTTCAGAAAAAATACTGATGATTTTTTCTGCCGCCTTGGCCGTCAGCGTCCGGTTGAGCGCGATAATCCCACCAAAGGCACTGACCGTGTCACAGGCGAACGCTCTGTCATAAGCTTCGGCAATATCTGTCCCGGTGGCCACACCACACGGGTTGGCATGTTTCACAATCACCACAGCCGGATCTGAAAATTCTGCCACGCATTCAAATGCGGCATCCGTATCGTTGATATTGTTGTAGGATAATTCTTTGCCCTGAAGCATATCGGCACGAGCCACGCCGGAGCGCGAGTCCCCTTCGGTCAGATATAAAGACGCTGTCTGATGGGGATTTTCCCCATAGCGCAAAGTCTGTTTTAAATTCCCCGTGAAACTGATCTGACGCGGGAACGATGTTTCTTGTGCTGAAAACCAGGTCGATATGTGCGTGTCATACGCGGCTGTATGCGCATAGGCGCGCCCAGCCAATAATCGGCGCAGGGCAAAACCTGTAGCCCCCTGATGAGCGGCCATATCCGCCAGAACATCCCCATAATCCGCCGGATCTGTGACAATCGTGACATAGGCATGGTTTTTGGCGGCAGAACGCACCATGGCCGGACCGCCAATATCAATATTTTCAATACAAGTCTCGTCATCCGCGCCAGACGCCACTGTTTTGACAAAGGGGTATAAATTGACAACCACCAGATCAATATTCCCGATACCATGTGCCTGCTGTGCCGCCACATGTTCCGGATTATCCCGCACCGACAAAATACCCCCATGCACAAACGGATGAAGCGTCTTCACGCGGCCATCCATCATTTCAGGAAAGCCCGTATGCTGGGATACATCTTTGATGGTAAGCCCCGCCTCTTTCAGAATTTTAGATGTCCCGCCGGTCGATAGAATTTCGATGCCATAGGCCACCAGACCCCGCGCAAAGTCGACAATCCCGGTTTTATCAGAAACGGAAATCAAGGCGCGCTGAATAGGTCGATCAATCATCGGGGTCATGGCGTCAGGATATAGACCAAAGAACGTTAAAAAAACAGGAAAAATTAAAGTTTTTTATCATCTTGATCCCCCGGCCAAAGATCTTTATATCCAAAGGCGGAAAGTCGGCGCGGGCGAATGCCCTGCCAATCCGGTCAGGGCCGAAAGGCAGCAGCCGTACCAGGTTTAGTCGGGTCGTGTCCGGCTTTCCACCTTTGGATATTCTCACCCGAAAAATCTCAAGCCGTCTTACCTCAGCCCCTAACTCTCCGTCCGATAATTCGGTGCCTCGCGGGTGATGGTGACATCATGGACATGGCTTTCACGATAACCCGCGCCCGTCATGCGCACAAATTCAGCATTCTTTTTCATGTCGGCAATGTTGGCACATCCCGTATAGCCCATCGCGGCGCGCAGTCCGCCCACCATCTGGTGAATGACACTACTAACCGCCCCTTTATAGGGCACGCGGCCTTCGATTCCTTCGGGCACTAATTTATTGGCCATGGTCACATTACCCTGAAAGTACCGATCCGCGGAACCCGCCGACATCGCTCCCACAGATCCCATCCCGCGGTAGGATTTGTATGAACGACCCTGATAGAGAATAACTTCACCCGGGGCTTCGTCAGTTCCAGCAAAGGCGCCGCCCATCATGGCCACATCCGCCCCCGCGGCAATCGCTTTGGCAAAATCACCGGAATATTTGATCCCGCCATCGGCAATCACGGGTACACCGTGCTTGGCCGCTTCTTCGGCCACATTCATAATCGCGGATAATTGGGGCACACCTACCCCCGCCACCACCCGTGTGGTACAAATAGAACCGGGACCAATCCCGACTTTAACGGCATCCGCCCCTGCGCCAATCAAGGCTTTAGCGGCTTCTCCGGTCGCAATATTTCCGGCAATGATCTGGATATTATTGGTGCGAAGCTTTCTGATATTTTCAACCATCTTGATCACCCCTGCGGAATGACCATGCGCCGTATCGACGACTAACACATCCAGTTCGGCATCCATCAAGGCTTGTGCGCGCACAAAGCTATTTTCCCCGGTACCAATTGCCGCGCCCACACGTAGTCGGTCTTTATCGTCCTTACAGGCATGAGGGTATTTTTGTGCTTTTTCGATATCTTTGACCGTCACCAGACCAATGCACCGCTCAGCATCATCCACCACGAGTAATTTTTCAATCCGGTGCTTGTGGAGCAATTTACGCGCATCTTCCTTGGTGACTTTATTATAGACTTTCACCAGACCTTCGGAGGTCATCAATTCACGAATAGGCTGTGCCATGTTTTCGGCAAAGCGCACATCGCGGTTTGTTAGAATGCCCACTAATTTCCCACTCCGCACTTCCGTAACGGGAATACCTGAAATTGTGTAACGTTTCATCATGTCCAGGGCGTCCCCCAGCGTGGCGTCTGGGGAAATCGTGATCGGGTTGACGACCATGCCGGATTCATATCGTTTGACTCGGCGCACCTGCTCGGCCTGTTCTTCGGCGCTCATATTCCGGTGAATAATCCCTAGCCCGCCGTGCTGTGCCATGGCGATCGCCATTTCACTTTCGGTGACCGTATCCATGGCCGACGATAATAAGGGAATGTTAAGACGTATGGATTTGGTCAACTGGGTCGAGGTGTCGACCCCATCCGGCAAAACATGAGAGGCCGCCGGAATAAGCAGAACATCATCAAAGGTCAGGGCTTCGGGGATCGATTGAACAGATTTGGCTTTTCGGGTGAACATGGCAAATTCCTTAACGGCTGAGGTAAAAGCGTGAATTTGCAGGGCAGTTATAGGGGTTTTTCCCCAAAAGTAAACAAAAATAGACTTGCGGACACTGTTTTTTTATGACAATTATTTTTTAGTGAGAGTGACCCCCTATGTCCACACGTTCTAGATCAGACTATGATACGGCCGCTTATGAAATGGTCGCGGAACGGCTTCGTGCGGATAATTGGGATATTCCGCGCGAATGTTTAGTCGGACTCGAAAGATTGAATGTCTTTTGTAAAATTCCGAAAAAAGCGTTTTTAGAACTGCGCCGCGCTCTTCGGCAAGATTACAACACTTTGGAGGAGCTCAATCAGTCAGCCTTCAAGGCGTGGCTTTTGTTTGAAACACCCCAAAAACTCAACAAATTCGGCGCGACCTGCCAGCGTTTCACTTACTATGACTTGCCATTAGCCGATGCGCTGGACACCATTCAATTTCCGCCGCTTCAAACATGGCCCTATATAGACTTTCGGGCATGGGGGCGCGCCTATATGATATTAAGAACGCGTGATGTGAACGACTTATTTCAAAGAGGTATTTCCGCCCCGTCCTATAATAAAAAAGGCAAAATTTCCCTTTTGAAAACAGAATTTGAGTGGTTGGTGTCCAGACTCAATGTCCCCGAATGCGAACCGGCACTGAACGAGTTAATTTCGCTGGCTCTTCAGTTTGGTAAAAACGCCAAAGAGTTTTCAAGAGCCGCAGACTGCTACACGGCAGAACAAAATGTTGTCGAACCACAGACACCACAAGAATCATTACCTGATATTGAAATAGACGGCCGGGTGTTTGGCATGCCGGGGGCTGTGTTTAAAAAACTTTCCCGGCATGATCCGCGTCTTTTATTTATCGGAGATTTTAATAAATCATGCGAACGCGTGACGGATCAGGCACATAGCCTAGAAGGTACGGTTGCTCATGCCCGGCACTCTAATATTTCGGCCTATTATATCGTTGAGAGAGAGGGTCGTCCGATCGCCCATAGCTGGGCATGGCGGGGGGTATTTGGGGAAATGGTTTTTGATGGGTTTGAATCACGTGAGAAAAATTTTGATGTAAACGACTTGTCACGCCTTATGCCGGTGATATGCCGATATTTCCGTCATACAACACGTCAAAAAACATACTGTAATGGTATATATTTAGGACAGTGCGCAGATCATCTGGATACCGTTCGAAAAGATAAATTCTCGTTTGTACCCACATATTTTAGACCTAAAATACTAGACAAAATCGGCATGAGTCAGACAAGTATGACCTTGTTTGAATACCACTATGATACCCCCAGTTATATACGCGAAAATCTGCCGGGATGGCATCCGTGGCGCTTTATACATGATATGAGTTTAAGAGGGTGACCGCCTGAACCCCATCGCCACCACATAGGTTTCAGAAGAATCCTTGCGTGACGCAGGCGGTTTAATATGTTTGACGGATTTAAAATCTTTTTTCATCCGCGCTAGCAGATCGTTTTCGGTGCCGCCTTGAAACACTTTGGCTAAAAAAAACGCCGCCCGGTTTTAATACCTCAATGGCAAATTCATACGCGGATTCAACCAGTGCCATGATCCGAATATGGTCTGTATTTTTATGGCCGGTGGTATTATGCGCCATGTCAGACATCACAATATCTGCGCCGCTTCCACCCATTGCATCCAAAAGCGTTTCTGGCGCCGTATCATCCATGAAATCCATCTGAAAAAAAGTAACCCCCGGCACCTCATCCATCTCCAGCAAGTCAAGGGCAATCACGCGGCATCCTTTTTTTGCGGCCACCTGTGACCAGCCCCCTGGCGCCGCCCCTAAATCCACCACGGTCTGTCCGGATTTCAGGATGTGAATTTTCTCATCAATTTCAATTAGCTTATAGGCGGCACGGGAACGCCAGCCCTCGGCCTGTGCCTTGGCAACATAGGGGTCATTTAACTGACGCTCAAGCCAGAGGTTAGAGGATAACTTGCGTTTTTTGGCATCCGTGACTTTTTTCATGAGAGTCTTATAGCACCATCACGCCCGAGACGATACAAAAGGCGGTGATAAAAATACTGATGGACGCCCCCATATAAATATACCCATCCACCCGGGGCGAAAAATGCGTCAAGATCATGAAAATCATAATAAAAAAACTATAGACGAGAACACCCCGCGTATGGAGCGGCATATCCGCTATCTTGAATATGCCTTGGGGAAAGCCTAATTCATTCATCATCTGGATCTGAAGCCGCAACATAACGGCACAGGCCAGAACAAAAAAAACAGCCCTGATCCTGTTCGTGCCTTGCGCGACCAGTGCCGCCACCGGCACCCAGAGCAAGTCCACATAGGGAAGGAAGGTTTGTACCGTTACCATGATTATGCCACAGTTATCTTTTAAGGGTTACAGGCAGGCTATCAGAATGAATATTCGGCGAAATTATATCGGGATTTGGGGGATATTGGCTATCTGTTTTATGATGGGGACAGCCCCCGTTCACGCACAGACCGTCATTCGCGATACAGAAATCGAATCCTATCTTCAGGAATGGTTTGCCCCCATTTATCAGGCCGCCGGGATGAGTGCCGATCAGGTCGATGTCATTTTAGTACAGGATTCTAAAATCAACGCCTTTGTGGCGGGCGGTGCCAATATCTTTTTTTATACCGGCCTGATTGAAAAAACGGATGATCCGCTGGAAATGATAGGGGTCATGGCGCACGAGCTGGGTCATATCGCCGGCGGCCATACAATTCGGGCACGGGCGGCCATGGAAAACGCTTCATACGAAACACTGCTGGGGGTATTAGTGGGCGCCGCCGCCGCCGTCGCCACAGGCAATCCCGGGGCCGCAGGGGCGATCGGGACAGGTGGCAGTACGATGGCTCAGCGCGGGTTTTTAAAAACAGCGCGTACCTTTGAATCCAGTGCCGACCAGTTTGCCATCACCAAGCTCGAAAAAGCCGGATTGAGCCCCCAAGGATTAGCCACGTTTTTAGGCAAACTCTCCTCTCAGGAACTTCTCCCCACATCTCAACAATCAGAATATGTTCGTACCCACCCTTTAACACGTGACCGTATCCAAGGCGTGGAAGAAGCTGTCTTGCGCTCGCCCCACAAAAATAAATCCGCCCCGGCTGAGTGGAAAGAACAGCATCAACGCCTGAAGGCCAAATTGATCGCCTTCATTACCCCTCAGCAGGTTGCGTGGATATACGAAGACCGGGATGATTCTATTGCGGCGAATATGGCGCGCGCTGTCGCGGCCTATCGTTTGAATCAAATCCCGGTGGCCTTGAAAGCGATTGACGGGTTGATTGCCCGTGAACCGGACAATCCATATTTCCATGAACTCAAAGGGCAAATGCTTAAGGATTTTGGACGACTGACTGAAGCCCTTCCGTCCTATGAAAAGGCCGTGCGCTTAAAGCCCGATGCCCCCTTAATCCGAACAGATCTCGCGCATGTCTTGATTGAAACCGCCGGATCAAACAAAGCGCAATTTCAACAGGCCCTGACACATTTGGATGTGGCGTTAAAATCTGAACCACGCTCCACCCGCATCCATCGCTTGATGGCCACGGCGTTAGGCCGTATGGGAAATGACCCCGCCGCCCGTTTACATCTGGCCGAAGAAGCCTATCTTCAGCGCAAAATCCCCTATGCCCGGGATCAACTCGACATCGCCCTCAAAGGTTTATCACCCCAATCCCGGGAATGGCTCCGGGCACAGGATTTAAAACAAGCCCTCGATAACCATAAAGATAACGAGGGATCATAAAATGAATTGGGCTGTTTTTTGCACTGGTCAGCCTGCACGCGATACAATAAAGTTCTGTTTGTCTTGATTAACCTATCCGTTTTCTTAAAGGAGACCTGACGTGACCTATCTATCTTTGCCTCTATTGGCTTTTTTATCCCTGATCGCACTCCCTGCTCAGGCCGAAGGCTTATCTGAGTCTCAGAAAAAAGAAATCAACGTCTTGATTGAAAATTACATCAAAGAAAACCCCAAGGTGATGTTGGATAGTGTTCTGAAATTCCAGGAAGACCAAGCCAAGGCCGAAGAAGCCAAAATGAACGAAGGCGTGAAAAATTTTGTGCCTTCACTTAAGGATAACGCGCATCTGCCCGAAGCCGGCAGTCCCAAGGGAGATGTCACCGTTGTCGAATTCTTTGATTATAATTGCGGTTACTGCAAAAAAGGGTTTGAACCGCTTCAGAAATTAATCAAGGAAGATAAAAATGTCCGTGTTGTCTTTATTGATCTGCCGATTTTAGGACCTTCGTCGCGCGAGGCGTCAAAATGGGCATTGGCCGCACATCGTCAGAAAAAATATTTTGAATATCATCAGGCCTTGATGACCTATCAGGGGCAAAAAGACGAAGCCAATCTGGAACGCATCGCCAAGGAAGTCGGGCTGGATGTTAAACAAGCCAAGAAAGATAAAGAAGATCCGTCGATTGAGGCTGAACTGACCAAGAATGAAGCACTGGCCGCCAGTATTTCTGTCCAAGGAACCCCTGCCTTTGTGGTGAATGACCAAATCGTGCGGGGATACATGGAATATGACGTACTCTCGGGTATGGTCACATCGGCACGGACGGCTAAAAAATAACGCCGATGCTGTTTCGTCTGGTCATGATATTTTTGGCACTGGCGGGTATCTATGCCGTCTTTGAAATTGCGCGTTTTTCATGGATGGATTACCGCTTATACCACCCCAAAGCCGAATTTCAGACCCGCGAAGCCGCCACGTCCCCGGAAAAATTAATCTTTGTTGAGTTCATTGATTATAACTGCCGTTTCTGTAAGGAAATGCACGGGGCGGTTAAAAACTTTCTGGATATTCGCCCCGATATTACCTACATCGCGCGGCCTATTGTGGTTCTTCCAGATGGTCCTTCTGAAAAACTGGCGCGTATGGCCTTGGCGGCGGGTATCCAAGGAAAATTCTGGGAATTTCATGATGCATTTTTGGGCTATCCCAAAGATCAGACTATTGATGATGCCTTTATCCGTGAAACAGCGATGCTATACGGCGTCGATTATGACCGCCTGATCACCGATAGCCAATCCGAAACCGTGAATGCTTGGATGGAAAATAACGCCAAAACCGCCGCCCGCGAGGGCGTCCAGTCAACACCCACTTTATATGTTGGAAAAACAATTATCCGCCAAATGGGAAAAGTCCTGACAACCGCCGATTTTCAGCGAATCGCAGATGGCCTTCCCGTGGACGGCGTTTCGCCGTAAGATAAACGTGAATTTTGAGTAACCTCTTTTTGTTTTAGAAAACGAGACCCCCGTATGAACCGGAAAAAGAAAAAAGCTCTTCTTGTGTTATCCATCACCACGGGCGTGGTGACGATGGTGGCATGTGTGGGTATTCTGTGGATGTCTTCCGCCCCCGGCAAGGACTCTGCCTTGCCCGTACCCATGATCCCTGAAGAAGGGCGCATTTACGCCCCCGGCCATCTGGCCGAATTATACAAAGACGAACCCATCAAGGTGGATTACGTGTATGCCTTTGCCACACCGCCCGGTGCCAAAACGGGCGCGGTCTTCGCCACGATTTACAATCAGGCAGATACACAAGATTTTCTGATCAAGGCTGAATCCAAAGTGGCAGAACATACAGAACTTCATGAAAGCTATGTCGACCCCGATGACCAGACCATGATGATGCGTAAGGTCAGAAACATTGAAATCCCCGAAGGCTATGATGAAGTTTTGGTGCCCGGCGGGTATCACGTCATGCTGATTAATCTCTATCAGCCCCTTATTCAGGGTGCCACATTCACCATCGATCTGACATTTGAAAAAGCTGGGAAAATCTCCGTGCCCGTCACCATTACGCCGCCCGGCGTTCGGCTGGAGCCGATGGACGAAAATGAACTTAAAGGAGAGCCGATAGGCCCCATCAATGAAAAAATGCAAAAACCCCGGGGGGGATTACCCTTGGGTCTGACGTTGCCTGCCGATGCCCCGTAAAAAAATTCTCATCTTAAATGGTCCTAACCTGAATATGTTGGGTATTCGGGAACCGGCCATTTATGGGCGGGATACACTGGACGATATTAAACGACTCTGCCGGGAGACCTCCAAACCGCTGATGATGTCGATTGATTTCAAACAATCCAATCACGAAGGGCAGTTAGTGACATGGATTCAAAAAGCGCGCGGCAAAGCCGATGCCCTTATTCTGAATGCGGGGGCTTACACCCACACTTCTCTCGCGATTCACGATGCGCTAAAATTGCTCGAGGTACCGATTATCGAAGTCCATCTCTCTGACCCCGAACAACGCGAAAGCTTTCGCCATTTCTCCTATGTCGGGCTGGTGGCTCAGCATGTGATCAAAGGGAAAGGATCAGCCGGATATGCCGAAGCCCTGACCTACTTGAGCCATATCTGGCGGAAATCCTAGGGCTTTCATTTAGATATCTGTAAAGATGGGGGTAATATTTTACCTAAAACATGTTCTGCTTTTGACTTTTTCCGCCTTTTTCTTTATGCAAGGCACGTTATAAACAACGAATGGTTAATTATGAAAATTGATGTTAAAGCCATCCGCCAGCTCGCGGAACTTCTGGATGAAACCGGTCTCACGGAAATCGAAGTCGCCGAAGGCGAACAAATGATCCGCGTGAATAAAGGCGGCGTGAGCATGGGTATGCCCGCGCATTATTCAGCACCGGCCAATATATCCATGGCCTCTGATCCCACGGTGCCCCAAGCGGCCAATAATGTGCCGCCGGCGGCCATTACGTCAGATCACCCCGGCGCAGTCTCTTCACCCATGGTGGGAACGGCCTACATGGCACCTGAGCCGGGCGCGGCCGCCTTTGTTAAAAAAGGAAGCAACGTGAGCGAGGGCGATACCCTTCTGATCATCGAAGCGATGAAAGTCATGAATCCGATCAAGGCGCATAAAGGTGGCACAGTCACACAGATCCTGATCGAATCCGGACAGCCAGTAGAATATGGCGATGTGTTGATGGTGATTGAATAGCAATGTTCAAAAAAATCCTGATTGCTAATCGCGGTGAAATTGCCTTACGCATTATCCGTGCCTGCCGTGAAATCGGTATCCAGACGGTGGCTGTTCACTCAACGGCGGATGCCAATGCGATGGCTGTCCGTTTGGCGGATGAATCGGTATGTATTGGCCCTGCTTCCGCGAAAGATTCATATCTGAATATCCCGTCTATCCTGACGGCGGCCGCCGTGACCGGCGCAGAAGCCATTCATCCCGGATATGGGTTTTTATCTGAAAACGCCATGTTTGCCCGCATGGTCGAAGAACATGGCTTTACTTTCATCGGACCCAAGCCCGAACATATTGACAAAATGGGCGATAAAGTGATGGCCAAGAAAACAGCCCTCTCGCTTGGTCTTCCGGTGGTGCCGGGGTCGGATGGTGCGGTAGACAGTGTCGAAGAAGGCAAGGCCTTTGCGCTTAAAGCGGGTCTGCCCGTGTTGATCAAGGCCGCGTCAGGCGGCGGCGGCAAGGGGATGAAGGTCATTCGTAAGATCGAAGAGTTCGAAGAAGCCTACCGTACAGCCAGATCCGAAGCCAAAGCCAATTTCGGTGATGATACCGTTTACATCGAGAAATATCTCGAAGCACCCAAACATATCGAAATTCAAGTTTTTGGCGATCATCACGGCAATGCCATTCATCTGGGAGAACGCGATTGTTCCACCCAGAGACGTCACCAAAAAGTCGTCGAAGAAGGGCCTTCACCCGTCATAAGCCATGCCGATCGTGAAAAAATCGGGACATTAGCCGCCGATGTGATTCGCAAAATGGGTTATGTCGGTGCGGGTACAATTGAAATGCTGTATGAAAACGGCGAATTCTATTTCATGGAAATGAATACCCGGATTCAGGTTGAACATCCCGTCACGGAAATGATTACGGGCATTGACCTCATTGCTGAACAGATCAAGGTCGCCGCAGGCGAGCCCCTGACCCTTAACAAAGAAAATATTCGCTTTCGTGGCCATGCCATTGAAATTCGTATCAATGCCGAAGACCCGCAGACCTTTATTCCATCCCCCGGAAAAATTACACAATTCCACACACCGGGCGGTTTAGGCGTACGTTTTGATTCCGCTATCTATCAAGGATACAGCATCCCGCCTTATTATGATTCCATGGTCGGGAAATTAATTGTCCACGGCAGAACCCGGGAGGAATGCATTAACCGGATGCGCAGATGTATCACGGAAACCGTAGTCGAAGGTGTTAAAACAACCTTGCCGCTTCATCACTGGATTTTCCAGCAAGAGGAGTTCTTAAGCGGGGAATATAACATTCACTGGCTGGAGAAAAAACTCGCCACCCGGTAACGGGGTTGTACCAGAAAATAAGGGGGGGATCTGCGTGTCTGATATGTCCGACATTCTGATCAAAGCGTATCGTCAGGGTATTTTTCCCATGGCCGATGACGCGGCCAGCGACGATATTCATTTCTACCGCCCGGTTTTGCGAGCTTTATTGCCCCTGCGGCCTGTGCGAATCCCCAAAAGATTGCTGAAAACTGTCAAATCATCCCCTTATCGCGTCACGGTCAACACCGCTTTTGACACGGTGATACGCACCTGCGCCCAGCGACATGAACGGCGCGATAGAACATGGATCAATCCCGTTATTGAGCATATGTTTATGGATCTGCATCGTCAGGGGATGGCACATTCTGTGGAATGCTGGACGACGGATGGTGATTTTGCGGGCGGGCTTTATGGTCTGGCCATCGGCGGCGTTTTTTGTGGCGAAAGCATGGTGTCCCGGGCGCGGGATGCCAGCAAAATTGCCTTGGTACATTTATGTGCGCGCTTGGTACGCGGTGGGTTTACGCTTCTCGATACGCAATTCGCCAACCCGCATTTAACCCAGTTTGGGCTCTATGAAATGCCGCAGGCGGAATATGAAGTCCTGATAAAAACAGAAATGAATAAGACCGCCGATTTTGTTCAAGCCGGGATCACCGAAGAAACAATCTGCCAAGATTATCTGGCCACCTTTTATTCCGGTGGTGCCCAAGAACCCAAGGCATAGTCTGTATTGTCTGACACTGTCTGTTTAAACACAGGCTGACGCTGATCCGGCTCAGGGCGAAGATGAGCTATCGGCGGCGGCGGTGCGGCAATATGTTCAGAAGGAATCATATTCTGTGTTTGCGGCGGCAAGGTCACAGGCGACGTATCTTCAACAGGAATGGGCTCTTCAACAGGGGCAGGTATTTCTTGAGGCACAGACACGGGCGGCGTGTCGGTTACCGGGGTCTCCGCCGGAGAATTTTCAGAAGGCGCGGGTTCAGCCGTTTTTTCTTCTGTGGCAGGTTCTAAATCATCTTGTGATTTAGGCTCTGATGCCGGGGGTACGGACGCGGAAGGATCGTCTTTTTTATTTTTATCATTCTGGCAATCCAACACCCAGACATCATACACCGGATGATCCATCGCCGACAGGGCGGGCGAAGACGCAAACATCCAGCCCGAGAATATCCATGTTGATTTTTCGGCACCCGGGGGCACTTCCCAAATCTGGAGAAACGACACACTTTCCGGACGTTCAATCGGCTGAGACTTCCGACAGGCGTGTATTTTAATGAATAAGGGGCCATATTGAATGGTCGATCCAACCTCGGCGACAAAGGTCTCACTACGGGCAGTGGATTTATCCAGCGCCTTTAATTTTACGAATTTGTAATCGTCCATGGCGGCGCGTGCGCCCGAGGACAGCCCCATCATCCCGGCGATGATCCCCAGACATAAAAGGCCAGCCGACAAACGCATTACGGTGTCTCCGGCATGGACGGCATGGTTTCCTGCCCGGTTAAGGGAATATCCACCACGGGCACAGCCTGTTCAGCAGGATCTTCTGAGCCGTCTTTATCCTTGGAATCGTTCATGCTGAAGATAAACTGTCCCAGCAATTGTTCCAGATTTTGCGGCGCTTGTGTGTATTCAATACGCGCGCCAGATTCCAGATATTCTTCGGCCGCCCCTGGCTCAAGGGATAAATACCGCCCGCCCAGCAAACTTTTACTGCTGATCAATGCCGCCGTGTCTTCCGGCAATTTGATATCATTGGCCACATTGATGGTGACTTTAGCCAGATAGGTTGCGGGATCTAATTCCACCTTGGACACATTGCCGACTTTCACGCCGCTTATTTCCACATCATCCCCCACGGCCAATCCGCCAATGCCGGAAAAATTCGCCGATAATTCATATCCATCTACGGCTTTGACATTCGCGGTCGAATAACTATAGAAGAAAAAAGTTAAGGCAACTGCCAATACGACAGCCCCCAGTACAGTTTCAATGGCATTACGTTTCATGGATCATCTCTCCTGATTTATGCGTGTGGCGGCGTCCACGGTTCATAATCACCGGTGGCTTTGTCGCGTTGCCCGCCTTCCAGAATATGGCCGGGGGGACGATAGGCACCGGTGGTGCCCGTCATATTCTGCTGATGTGGCTTCATCCACGCACGGCGAAAGGACGGCGACTGCTCACTCGGGAAAATATCCGTCTGATGATGAAGCCATCCATGCCATTCCGGCGGCACTTTCGACGCTTCGGCCTCGCCGCGATATTTAACCCAGCGCCGTTCATGCTTATATCCTTTACGCGCCTTGGCCCGGTAATACACATTGCCTTGGGCATCTGTGCCCACGCGTTTGGCGCCACTGAAAAGCGTGACAAAATGAATATGCACGGGGGACAGCACGCCCAGAAAACTGAAAAAGCCCATAATTCTTGCGATCCCTTGAAAATTGCCGTAACGATAATACGGATCCGATTGTGCTGAAAATCTCGGAAGAATCAAGTTTTTATAAAAAAGGTAACCCCATGACCGATGTCACCGCAAATTTGAAAGAGATGGGCTTTGACCTGCCGCAAACGGCTCCCCCGCTCTATAACTACGTACCTTATGTCATTTCAGGCTCACTGGTCTTTATTGCAGGGCAAATTCCTTTTATCAACGGCCAGAAACTTTATATCGGCAAGCTGGGGGAAACGATGGATATCCCCACTGGGCAAAAAGCGGCACAGAATTGTGCGCTAAATATTCTGGCTAATTTGCGTGACGCCATCGCCGGAGATTGGACAAGGGTCGTGCGCTGTGTGAAGGTCGGCGGGTTTGTGAATTCCACCCCGGATTTTGACCAACAATCTGTCGTGATCAACGCCGCGTCTGATTTATTGGTCTCTGCGTTAGGGGAACGGGGGAAACATGCACGCTTTGCCGTGAGTGCCCCCAGCCTGCCGCTCGGGGCCGCCGTTGAAATTGATGCCGTGTTTGAAATCAAGAATTAAGACCGCCTCTTTAGGTCATTCGCCAGTACGGTCTTGGGACTTTAAATAGTCCTTCAAAGGTTGGTCATTCACATACAGTGTTTCGATGATGGGCTTCGCGTTTGTGCCTGAGATTAATCCCAGCTTGAACGTAGCCTTCCCCTCACGAAGCAGGTTTTCCAAATACAGGGCAGAATCCTCAGGCACATAGAACTGGCTAATGCCAATATCAAACTGACCCGGTTCAAAAGAGGCGTACCCTTTCATCGGCGCAGGACAGGCAGGGGTTGGCTTAGACGGACAGACCTGAAGATGGGCTTTCGGCTGAGTTTGATCTCCACTTAAGCACACACAGCACGGTTTTAGACCGTCCTGACACATGGCCACATCGGCGGACTTCATGTCTGCCCACGGCCAGTCAAACTGAAAGACCAAATAATGTCCACGGAGCATATCCCGCGGGTCATATCCGGTAATGGGGATACGGTAAACATCCGCGCCGCGTATATCCAGATCTGCCTTGACCGCCAGAGCCACCGGGACAAAAATGGGCAAGATCATCGCCGCAATCAGGATAGATTGTTTCCACTTTGTCCACACTCTGCCATAGGTGCCACTATCCATGCGCTGTCTCCTGTGTGAGACGCTGGTTCATTTTTTTGGCGACCACCAAAAGCCCTAACATCACGATGCCCGCCATAATCAATCCCCACCCGGTCATCAAAAGAGAACCGAATACTTCGATATAAATCATGAATATACGCAAGGTAATCAAGATCACTGCCAGCGAAATACCGCGCATCCATCCGGCCTGTTGCGCCAGCCAACCCACACAAAGCCAGTAAAGAATGAATAAAATGGCAGACCCCATAGACGGCGGCACGCCTTGAAACACACACGGGATAAACAGTGTGATAACACTGAGCAGGGCAAAGAGCGCACCATATTTCATCTCCGGTCGCGCATGATAAAATCCGTTCAGATAGGCATGCGTGGCAATCCCTGCAACGGCCAGAATAAAGAGGGGTAAAATATATAAAATCGGCATCTCGGCACGGGTGATCTCCCCATACCACACAAGACTGCCCAAACTGGCACTGACCGCGAGCAAAATAGCCCCGGTCATCTTAAATACTGATGACCAGACAGGACGATTTTTTTCAACCCATCTGAACGTGCCATCGGCCATCAGGGCAAGCGGCAACATGGTAACGGTGCCCAGAATAAAAACGCTCTGCCACGGCGCAGGCAGAATAGAGATATGTTCCCCGATCACCACCCAGACCGTCCCCAGAAAAGCCAACATCCACGGGATCACGGTCATTTTTTTGTGCGCCAGATCGGCCATAAAGGGCAAGGTTATGATCATCCAAAGCCCCAAAATACCACTATAAGTCCCATCCCCCAGTTGATAAACCTGCCCGATCAACGCCAGAAGGGTCAGGGTCAGGCCAAAAAATGCCAGCGTTAGTCCCTCACGCCAGAGATCATGACCGCGCTTTGACCAAAGCATGTATCCCACCGCCGCATTCAAACATACATGCACCCCAATTTTCACATCACCCGGTATCGCGTGCCAATTCGCCGCCACGAGTGAGAGAGCGCCTAAGATAATCGCAAAGATCGCAGAACCCGTAAGCCCCCGGCCAAAACGACCCGCATGGCGGTTTTTTTCAAAAGTTGAAATGGATAAGATCTGGTCTTCAGAAATTAATCCTGCAGACTGCCAGCGGCGAAGCCGTTTTTCTAATCCAGACATGGTTCTATTCAATCATAGATCCGGGAAAGCGTAAATGCCCGATACATTTCCTGATAGATATGATATTTTTTGATCATGACGCATCACACCCAAAACGGCAGTGTTATTATCTGGATTCTGATCGCCATCTTTCTGTTTGCTGGCCTCGGCTTTGCTATGATGAAGGGCTCTCAGACCAGCACGTCCATGGTAACCGATGAAATCGTGGAATCTTATGCCCGGCAGGTCGTGGCCGATGGGAATATCTTTCAGCAAGCCGCCCGCAGGCTCATTCTGAATGGTATCACCGACACAGGGATCAGTTTTGAAAACCCGGTCGATGGCGGCTATATCAACCCGGCTTGTACCAAACCCAAATGCAAAATATTTGATCCCGCTGGCGGGGGCATGGGATGGATAACCTATACACCACAAGTGAATGACGGGTCTGGCTGGCTATTTACAACCAACCGAATCAATAATGTCGGCACAACCGGGATCACGGATCTGGTGGCGTTCTTGCCGAATGTGAAACTGGATGTCTGCAAAAAAATCAACGAGATGGTTCGTTTCGGCACGGCCGGCGCCAATCCGCCCCAAGAACAAAACACTGTTGATCTCACAAAATTTATCGGCGCTTATGGATCCACGGTCATGGATGATGCCGGCTCGGTATTCGAAGGAAAAAATCAAGGATGTTTCCAAGGCGGCGGCACGCCCGCCACCAGCCAGTATTATTATTTTCAAGTCCTTCTGGCGCGATAGTTCGGTACGTTTATCTTATACCGTTTCTTTGGGCGGTAGTTTAGCCAGTGCTTTTTTCTCGGGCACAATGTCAAATGTCAATTCACCTGACGCATATC
>CAZZGO010000007.1:0-32513 GCA_964654245.1 uncultured Pseudobdellovibrionaceae bacterium
CGGTTTGCCCTCATAAATGGCTTTGGTAAATTTGAACATCGCCATATCGGGGCGTCCCCATGGGCCATAGACGGTAAAAAAACGTAATCCCGTGACAGGTAACCCATAGAGATGAGCATAGGTATGCGCCATGAGCTCGTTTGATTTTTTTGTCGCGGCATACAGGCTGATTGGATGATCCACATTATCGCTGACGGAAAAAGGTAGTTTTTCGTTGGATCCATACACCGAAGACGACGACGCATAGACCAAATGTTTTACCCGGTGATGACGGCATGATTCCAGAATGTTCATGAACCCGTTAATGTTACTAGAGATATAGGCATGGGGATTTTCAATCGAATACCGCACGCCGGCCTGCGCCGCTAGATTAACCACCGCATCCGGGACCACATCAGAAAAAATCTGATCCATCCGATTTTTATCTTCCAGATCCATTTTCACAAAGGTGAAATGAGGATGGGATGTTAATTGCTTCAGGCGGTTATCTTTCAACGTCACGTCATAATAGGCATTGAGATTATCAATCCCGATCACCGTCTTACCTTCATCTAACAAGCGTTTAGAGAGATGAAACCCGATAAAGCCGGCCGCGCCTGTCACCACTATTTTCTGCATAATTTCAAATATCCCTATATAGACCTTGAGCTTTACCAAACCCCTGCCCTACAATCAATCATAAGAAAGTATTTAATCATTCATGCACCCACCCGACAAAGTTAATATTCTAAGATTTATCGCGGAATCACCAACCCCCTTGACCAAGCGGGACATCGTGGAAGCCTTTGGCGTCAAGGGCGATGACCGAATTGACATCAAGCGTATCTTAAAGGAACTCGAAAGCGAGGGGGCGCTCGTCAAGCTCCCGGGGCAAACCTATGCTGTGCCCAGCGGGCTTCCAGCGGTGAGCATTATTGAAGTCACCCATATCGATATAGATGGTGATGTTTTTGCCCGCCCGGTGGATTGGAATGAAGCCTTGTTCGGGGCGCCGCCGAGAATTGAGGTTACACCCGGCGACAAAGGCCATCCGGCCTTGCGGGAGCATGACCGCGTGCTCGCCAAATTGCATCGTCTTTCTGACAAAAAATATGAAGCGCGTGTTATTCGGCGTCTGGATGACCCGCGCGGACGCGTGCTGGGGGTGATTCAAAAAACGAAACGCGGATTTGTTCTGGCACCGACCGATAAAAAAGCCCGGTTTGATTTTGATGTCGCACAGGAAGATTTAAACGGCGCGCGCGAAGATGATATTGCCATGGGCGAGATACAGCCCGCCCGCGGAAGCCATAATAAAAAAGTCCGTATTACCAAGGTCATCGGACGGCGGGACGATCCCAAGGCAATTTCCTTGATCGCGCTGAGCGAAGCGGGCATGCATGAAGATTTCCTGCCGCGGGTGATTGAAGAAACAAAAGGCATGAAAGTGCCTGATATCAAAGGACGTGAAGATTTAAGGACAATCCCTTTAGTGACGATTGACGGTGCGGATGCCCGGGATTTTGACGATGCCGTTTTTGCCGAAAAGACAAATACTGGGTTTCATCTGATTGTTGCGATTGCTGATGTCTCTTATTATGTGCGCCCGGGTTCAGAACTGGATAAAGAAGCGTATCGGCGCGGGAACTCAACCTACTTCCCTGACCGGGTGGTACCGATGCTCCCCGAGGCGTTATCGAATGACCTTTGCTCGCTTCGCCCGAATGAAGATCGTGCCTGCATGGCGTTTCATTTATATATTGACCCGGCAGGACATTTGCAAAAATATCATATTGTACGCGGATTAATGAAATCAATTGCACGCTTAACGTATGAACAGGTACAGGCCGCCAAGGATGGGGTGGTGGATGATATCACACGTCCTCTCATGGGCAGCGTGATCCTGCCCTTATATGCGGCGTATGATGTTTTAAACGCGGCACGCATGAAACGCGGCGCACTGGAACTGGATTTGCCTGAACGTCAGATCATTATCGATGCCCAAGGCACGATGACAGGGGTTAAAAATAGACTGAGGTTTGATAGCCATAAATTAATCGAAGAATTCATGATTTTGGCCAATGTCGCGGCGGCACAAGCGCTTGAGGCGCGCCGCGCACCTTGTGTGTACCGGGTGCATGACCGCCCTTCGATGCAGAAACTGGATAGCGCGCGGGAATTTGTGACGGCGTTTGGTTTATCCCTGCCCAAAGGAAATGTCACCCAGCCCCGCCAGATCAATCATTTGTTGGAACTCGCTAAAAAGCTCCCTTACTCACATCTCATCAGCGAAGTGATTTTACGCACACAGGCGCAGGCCGTGTATGCGCCGGATAATATCGGACATTTCGGTTTGGCTCTGTCTAAATATGCCCACTTTACGTCTCCCATTCGCCGTTATGCTGATTTGCTGGTACATCGGTCACTCATTGCCGCTTATGGTCTGGGCCCGGGTGGATTGACGGATGAAGAAAAGGTCAAGTTAGAAGAGAAATCCACCCATATTTCTGAAACAGAGCGCACCAGCGCGTCTGCGGAACGATCCGCCGTTGACCGGTTTACCGCCGCCTGGCTCTCTCAACGGATCGGCGCAGAGTTTTCGGCACGCATTTCAGGCGTCACCCGCTTTGGGCTTTTTATCTCGCTGGATGAAAATGGGGCGGATGGTTTAATTCCCATTCGAAGTCTGCCGCAGGATTTTTATATCCATGACGAAAAGCAACATGCGCTGGTCGGACGAAAATCGGGGCGGCTCTATCGGTTGGGGGCGCAGGTTCAGGTTTACCTGCGCGAAGCCGACGGGATGACCGGATCTTCGGTTTTTGCCTTGGCCAATGATGCCAGCGCAGATATCCCCGGGGTGATTTTCAAAAAGACCAATCTGAATGCACCAGACCCCCGGAAAAACGGCAAGCACGGTAAAAACCGTTTTAAATCAAAGGGAAAGAAGGGTCGCCGCCGATAACCCGCGGGGCAAAGGGGCAAAGGGGCTTAATTTCTTGACATTACGGGGAAAATCCGTACATTCACGGCCTGAATTCATTTGAAAGGTTGATACCATGGCTAAAAAAGGCGTTGGCATGCTGGTGCGGATGGAAAGTTCCGCCGGGACAGGTTTTCGTTACTACAAAACGAAAAGTGCCAAATCACAGGAAAAATTGAAATTGAAAAAATATGATCCCTGGGCAGATAATCCTGCCACGGGTAAAAAAGGGATGCATGTTGTCTTTGAAGAAAAGAAAATGCCCCCTTCCAAAAAGAACTAAGGCAAAAACAACTCGTTTTTGGGTTCACACAAAAAGGCACCGTCAGGTGCCTTTTTTTATGATGATGAGATCATTAAACAGATCTTCGATCTTCGATCTGAATTTCGGCTGGGTTCAATGCCCCTTTATCTTCGAACACACAGACATTCCGGCCATGTTCCTTGGCGATATATAATTGCTTGTCGGCACGGTCGATGACTTCTTGAACGCCGTGGGGCTGGCTATTGATCATTGCCCCCCCGATGGATGTTGTCACGCTAATCGCGCCTTCGGGGGCACTGCAGGGGAATGTTTCTTCGGCGATGGACCGGCGCAAACGTTCCGCCACAATATAAGCACGCTCCAGCGGGATATCCGGGAGCAATACCACAAATTCTTCGCCGCCCAGTCGCGCCACCATGTCAATGCCGCGAATATTGCGTTTTAGTCGTTCCGCAAAAATCTTAAGGATTTCATCCCCCACCCCGTGACCATAGGAATCGTTGATCTTTTTGAAGTGATCAATATCCATGACTAAAACACCTAGAGATCTTTTATTTTCTTCGTTCTTCAAAAGCAGTTTTTGCAAATGTGCCTCAAGGTAACGGCGGTTATATAAACCCGTCAGGGAGTCAATCAACGCGAGCGAGAGAGAAACTTCATATGTTGAGCGTAATCTTTCCTGAAATCTTTTACGTCTGACTTGCGTTCTGACCCGCGCCAATAATTCATTTCGGTCAACCGGACGCATAATGTAATCATGTGCCCCAATCTCAAGACCATGCACCACACGGGGCATATCGTCTTCGGTCGCAATCATTAAAATAGGAATAGACCGCGTCCGCTCCGACGACCGCAAATGGGAACATAATCTCAGGCCGTCTTCATTCGTTAAATTCAATGAAATCGCCATCAAATCAAAATCAACCTGAAGGATTTTGGTCATGGCCTGTGCCCCGGTTTCAACCACGATCACCACATCATTATCCACTTTCAGAGCATCAATAAACTTTTCACTATCGAAATATTGATCTTCTACAACCAGGATGCGTGCTTGTTCGGCCGGCTCCTGCATGGCATTGGCCGCCTTTTCAACCATACCCAGTGATGAGGCCGTATTTTCACGGGCGCGCCATTCATCCACCGTCATCTTATAGCGCACCAATGACCGCACACGGGACATGAGCGCGGTATCATTGATCGGCTTACTCAAGAAATCATCCGCGCCAACTTCAAGCCCGCGCACACGATCCGTGGGGTCGGTCAAGGCGGTCACCATCACCACCGGAATATGCGCGGTGAGGGGGTTTGTTTTGATCCGGCGGCAAACTTCAAACCCATCCATGCCCGGCATCATGACATCTAGCAGGACAATATCCGGCGGACTGGCCTCAATCTTGATCAAGGCTTCGGGGCCGTTTAAGGCCGTTACCACCTCGTAATATTCCTGCGTTAGCTTGGCTTCAAGCAGTTTGACGTTCGGCAAAATATCATCGACAACTAGGACTCGGGCTGACATGAGGCTACTCGGCTTTGGCGGGGGCTAATTCAGGCGTGGGCGCGGACACGGGCGATAGATATTTTTTAACCGTATCCAGAAACTGCAAAACGGAAATCGGCTTTGATATATAATCTTCGCACCCGCCTTCACGTATTTTCTGTTCATCGCCCTTCATGGCAAAGGCCGTGACGGCAATCACGGGTATGGATTTAAGTTCCGGGTCATTCTTGATCCATTTGGTGACATCAAGGCCGGATACTTCGGGCAATTGGATATCCATTAAAATCAGATCCGGTTTTTTCTGGCGTGCCATGTCCATGACATCCATGCCATTTCGGCACTGCAAGGTAGCATATCCATGGGCTTCGAGCAGATCATGAAAGAGTTTCATGTTCAGTTCGTTATCTTCGACAATCATAACGGTTTTGGTCATCAGCGTATCAGATGTCATGGTTTAGGACATTTCACCGCGGGCAGTTTTTCCAATGCCACCAGTTTTTGAGAAACAGAGAAATCTTCGTATTCAATCAACATATCCGATATCACGCCATTTTCATGAAAAACCATCGACATTTCATAGTCAGACTGATCTTCATCCTGAGCATCGGGAAAAACAGCCATCCGGATATTCCAGGCCGGGGTGTTGAGTAATTCCATGTTGAGTTTATCCGAAGGTGTAATCGTCTTGAGTGGATTAACGGGCTTGCCGATAAAGGTGTTGATTTCAACGGGACCCTCTTCATCGCTTCCGTCAAAAATATGGGCAGAAAAAATTTTATCCCCGGCCTTAGCACGACGCACCATTTCCACGGTATGCTTCATCGGGAAATACATCCCAGGCTTTAAATCAAACGATAAATCCGCCGGCAGAGAGTAACGAGCAACACCGCCGCCTTTTTTTCCCGCCCCATCCATCGCGGCGTGACCTCGCAATTCTTCATATAATTCGCCGTCCCGTTTACGGCGCGAGGCAAAATCAAAGCTTTTTCCATCAAACGGTTCGTAGGTCGAAAAATCAGATGTCACCGTCATGCCCGGACTGTCGGCATATTCATAGAATAAATTGAACCGGTGATCCGTCACCCACGCCTCGCAAGTGGGTTGCCATTCATAAAACATCTTGCCGCTAATATTAATGACCTGAGAGCCGCTTCGCGTGGCCACGAGTTCCACATCATATAATGCCTTGTGCGGTGCCAGCACCTCGGACATGGCCGCCCCTGCCGCCTGTGCCCCGTTCACAGGGCACACAACCACCACGCACGCCAAAAGCGTTTTCAGAAAATCCTTCATGAATGTTTTTTACACCCGTTAGAGAGAGCCAAGAGTATCTTATCATCATACAAAATATTACCCGTGAGAGCCAACGCTTTCGCGGCATAGCAGAGGTCAAAAAGACTAGGCAAAGCTTTCCCTGTTCAAGGTCAGCGCGCAGAATACGCCCCCCACCGGGTAAAATTTTCCGTATTCAGCATTTCTCTAACCCTATGATTTTAAATGATTATTGCTTATGCCCTCCTGTGGCACGGGCTTCGCAAGGTTATATACAGGAGTTTACTAGGGATAAAGGGTTTAATCATGAGAACAGATAACATCAACGATACGGCTTCGGTTTTGGCATCCGGCCTGCCGGCTCTGGGGGCACCAAACGCCCGGACAGCCCCCGGCGGCAAATGGCTGAATGCGGCCGACGAAGTTTTCGCCTATTTTCAGGGTCAAAAAGAACCACAGAATTTTGATCAGAGAAACACCCTTGATCATGCCGCCATTTTAGAATTGCTTAAATCCGCCTCGCAGATCATCCGCCGTTCTGAAGAAACGATCGCACGTCAGGAATTGCGCATTACGGCACTGGAAAATGTGGCGACAACAGATGAATTGACCCAGATCAAAAATCGTCGCGGTTTCATGGAAGCCTTTGAGCGTGAACTTGACCGCGTCAATCGCGGCATGAGCGAGGGTGGCCTCGTGATCCTGATTGATCTTGATAATTTTAAACCCATCAACGACATCTATGGTCACCCGGCGGGTGATGCCGCGCTGAAACTGGTGGCATCGACGCTGGCCGCCGATATCCGCCGGATGGATGTGGCTGGCCGTTTAGGCGGGGATGAATTTGTCCTGCTTTTTGCCAATACCACACGCGCCAAAGTGGCCGCCCGTGTCCAAAAACTGGTCTGGATGCTGAACAATCTGTCCCTCATCTGGTACGGCACGGAAATTCCGGTACGCGCCAGTTTAGGCATCAAAGAATTTACCAAAGGTGACACCGCCGACCGTATCTTTAGTGCCGCGGATGTCAGCCTGTATGACAATAAACGTCGCCGTAAAGGCATGGAGGCCATCACCGCCGCCGAATAGATCAGAACACGTTTCCGCCTGCCGCCCCTCCTAACCGTGAACCCAAACCCTAGGCAGGCGAAAAAGAACCCGGGCTCTCCTGTTCCCCTACAGGATCCCGGGTTCGCTTTTTTTAGATAAAAAAAGCATTAAAAAAAACGGCGCACCGAGATGCGCCGTTTTTAAAAAAGAAGTAGAAAATCCTAGAGAACCGCTGTTTTCAGATCTTTGGAAACGCGGAAAGCCACTTTTTTCTTGGCTGGGATTTTGATGGTTTCGCCCGTGGCTGGGTTACGACCCATACGTGCGGTTGTTTTCTTCACCATCAGGATACCCAAGCCCGGAACGCGCACTTTAGCGCCGCGTTTGATGTGGCGTGTGAATTCGCCGACTTGCTCAGACAGAACAGCTTCAACCTGCTTTTTTGGCATGCCGTGCTTGTTCGCGAGGTCAGCGGCAATTTGCTTCAGGGTAACAACAGCCCCTGTCGCGGCAGATTTATAAGGCTTCGCCGCTTTTTTCGGAGCGGGTGCTTTTGCTTTTACTTTTGCTTTCGCTTTAGCCGGGGCTTTTTTTGCCTTGGCCGGAGCGGCTTTTTTCTTTGCTTTGGCTTTTGCCATCGTTTAGTTCCTTTTCAAAAAGTTGAGAATCAACAATGAAAATCATACACGGAACGCTTTTTTCGCAAAGGGGGATTCATGCAAATCGTTAAAGAAGTGTTGATAAATCCGATGTTTCTATTTCATTAAAAAATGCGCATACGGGTGTAGAACCCCGATTTTAAAGGGTTTTATTAACCATTTTTCATTTATGATAGGTGTGAATTTTGATCATGTGAAGGACTTGGTGTGACCCTCGAAAAGACCCATAAAATCGTGCCCCCCCGCACCGGATACACAGATTCTTCAAGAATCAGTGGATCAGATCGCCCAGCAAATGGACGTTCTACAGGGTTTTATCAAACGTCGTTTTGATGAAATTTCCATGGAGATTAACGCAACATCCCAGCAAATGGGCATGGTAGAAGAAGGCATTGGCAAACAATTTGGTGATATTCTTCAAATTCTGGGGGCGATTTCGTATTCAGGAAGCGGCAAAACACAGGTCAATGCCGGCGTGGAACTTGAGGCTGTGATTGAAGATACCGAACAGGCCGCCAATACTATTCTAGATGCGGCCGACCGGATTGCCGTTAGAATTGGACAGGAAGATTGGAGCCAAACAGCGCAAAGAGAAAAAGCCCTCTCTGATATCCGTCAGGATATTCAAGAAATACTGATGGCCTGTACGTTTCAAGATTTAACCGGTCAGCGCATTCGGCGAACACTGGAAAATCTGGCGTTGATTGAAACGCGCCTGACATCAACACTCGAACGTCTAGGGATCAATGTAACGCCTTCATCCGAAGAGGTTGCCCGATTTGCCGAGGGCGATCAACGCTTTGCCCAGAACGATATTGACGCGCTGTTTTCAGCCATTCAGAAAAAAGATTAAACAGCGGCTAGACTTTATAGGGCTTGCTGGGCGGGATTTTTCGAACCGATCTCAATCGTGTGCCATCTTTAGCCAGTTCGTTTTCAATCAGCGTGAGACCTGCCATGGCTTTTTCATCGATGTTTCCTTCCCGCACGATCCCCGTATCGGGCACCAACCCCAGACGTTTAGCGATTTCCTGATACCCTTCGACCAGATCCCCTAAATCCTGACGGAAACGGTCTTTATCCAGTTTTTCGCCTGTTTTAGCGTCCCACAGGCGGCAATTATCTGGGGAGACTTCGTCGGCCAGAATGATATAAAGCTCATCATACGGCCCCCACAGACGTCCGAATTCCAATTTGAAATCGACAAGCGTCAGTCCAATCCCCGAAAACAGGCCATTCAGATAATCATTCACCCGGTAAGCCTGTCCAACCATTTCTTCGAGTTCGTATGGATCCGCCCATCCGAGGGTGACAATATGATGATCTGACACCATCGGATCACCCAGTTCATCTTTTTTATAATAAAATTCTACAATCGGTTGCGGCAGGATGGTACCTTCTTTGATCCCCAGACGTTTCACTAAAGAGCCGGCGGCAATATTCCGCACCACCAGTTCAATGGGAATAATTTCGACCTGACGCACCAGCTGTTCACGCATATTCAGGGATTTCAGGAAATGGGTTGGCACGCCGATGCCTTCCAGTTTGGTCATGATGTGCGCAGAAATACGGTTATTGAGCACACCTTTGCCGGCGATGGTGGCCTTCTTCTGGGCATTAAAGGCGGTCGCATCGTCTTTAAAATATTGAACTAGGGTTCCGGGTTCCGGTCCTTCGAAAATGATTTTAGCCTTGCCTTCGTATAACTGCTTGCGCTTGTTCATAATATCTCTGATGCCCCTTGATTTATGGGATGGATACCCACATATAACGATGGAATTGTCAGATTTCAAATGTTACAAGTATCTTTATTCAAAATTATGCATAAACAGGAGATCACATGACGTTTGACCAGCGCGAAAAAGCCTTTGAAAACAAATTTGCCCTTGATTCTGAGCTTGCGTTCCGCGCCGAGGCCAGAACCTGCAAACTCTTGGGGTTATGGATGGCTGGTGAACTGGGATTGACGGGGGCTGAAGCTGAAACCTATGCCAAAACGGTGGTCGCGGCCAATCTGGATGAAGCCGGGTTTGATGACGTCAAACGATTCGTGATGAAAGATATCGTGGCCAAGGGATTACCGATTACCGAATCGATGGTTAACGCCAAAATTGAAGCCTGCGTCACCGAGGCCCAAAAACAGATTCTGGCCGAAAAACAGGCCTAACACCCATGGCGATGCGTGCAGGAGACATCGAAGACATGATCAAGGCCGGTATCCCGGGTTGCGTCGTGCGCATCGACGATTTACGCGGGGATGGAGAACATTACGCTGCCCATGTCAGTGCATCTGCCTTTAAGGGGTTGTCCCGCGTCCAGCAACATCAAATGGTATATCGCGCCCTTCAGGGGAAAATGGGGAATGAACTTCATGCCTTGGCGGTTCATACAACCGTGATAGATGACGCATGATTGACAAATAGTCACCAGAGAGGGAAAAGAAACCATGTCCAATGATATTTTTGAACAAATCAAACAAGATATCTCCCAGAATGATATTGTGCTCTATATGAAAGGTACGGCGGCGTTCCCGCAATGCGGCTTTTCAGCGACAGTTGTCCAGATCCTGTCTCAGATAGGTGCGCCCTTCAAAGACGTCAATGTGCTGGAAGATGCCGATATTCGTCAGGGTATCAAAGATTTCGCGAACTGGCCGACCATCCCACAGCTTTACATCAAAGGCGAATTTGTCGGCGGATGCGATATCGTGCGCGATATGTTCAATAGTGGTGAACTTCAGGATATGTTGGCCGAAAAAGGCATTACCGCCAACCGCGCCGCATAAACCAAACTACATGCGGGGTAACTTCGCATCACGGTGAATGCTACACGACAGGATCAATCCAAACCCGACCAGCGCGGCGAGCATCGACGTTCCCCCATACGACAACAGCGGAAAGGGTATCCCCACCACGGGGATCAACCCCATGACCATGGCCACGTTGATGAAGATATATAGCGAAAAATTGATCATCAACCCATAGGCCAGCAAGCGGCCAAAAGCATGTCGGCACCGAAACGCAATCCACATGCAATACATCAAGATCAAGGCAATCAGAAGAATGAGTGCTGTACCGCCCATCAACCCCCATTCTTCGGCCCATAGGGTAAAAATGAAATCGGTCTGCTTTTCAGGCAAAAAATTGAGGTGGCTTTGAGTCCCGTTCAAGAATCCCTTGCCGCTTATCCCGCCAGATCCCAAGGCAATTTTAGACTGGATAATATTATATCCCGCACCCAGCGGATCACTCTCGGGATTTAAAAAGGTCATCACCCGGCGTTTTTGGTAGTCATGCATAAAAGACCAGATCAACGGGATTGCCGCCACAACGGCGGCGGCGCCGCCAATAAACCAGATTAAGGGGGCGCCTGCCAAAAACAACATGGCCGCGCCGCCTGCCCCGGTCATGACAGCCATCCCCAAATTGGGTTGTAACAACACCAGAATAATCGGTGCGACAATTAATAACCCTGCGGGCAACAAGAAACGAACCGAGCGCATATCTTCTGGGGCGGCGGCATGAAAATACTTAGCCAGTGCCATGATGACGGCAATTTTCATGAATTCTGATGGCTGGATCTGGATAAAACCTAAATTGATCCAGCGTTGTGCCCCCATGCCAATATGGCCGAATATCTCGACCACCACCAGCGATATAAACCCAGCCGCATACACCGGATAGGCCAGACGATACCATATCCGGATATCGATGACGGCAATGATGACCATACCCAGAAGACCGATACAAAAACGCGTGATCTGACGCGACGCCCATGGATCCAGTTGCCCCCCCGCCGCAGAATAAAGTGCTAAAAATCCCGTACACGCCAACAGAACAATCAAAAAAACCAAACCCCAATTCAAGGCGATAAATTTTTGAACGATCGGGGGAATGTGTGAAATACGAATGGGTTCTGACATGGCGTTTAGCTCTCGACCTTTAACGGTGTCGCGGCGGGGTTACGTTGCTGGGTCATGCGCAATAAATCGCGGGCAATGGGCGCCGCGGCTGAAGACCCCCCGCCCCCATGCTCTACCACGACACTACAGACATATCGCGGGTTTTCAATCGGCGCATATCCCACGAAAAGTGCATGGTGCCGAAACCGCCAAGGCAAAGTTTCATTTTTAATCCCCAGCGCTCGTTCTTGTTTAGTGATCCGCTTAACCTGCGCAGTGCCGGTTTTACCGCCCATTTTCATGCCCTCAATCTCAATTTGTGAGGCGTGGGCTGTCCCGCGTTTATGATCCACCACTTCATCCATGCCTTGTTTGACCAAGGCCAGATTTTTGGGGTTTAACCCCAAGGAAGGCCATGTCTGTTGATGTTCTGGATAATCCCCCACCTTGCCGACAATCCATGGCACCACGGCATGCCCCCCATTCACCAGACGCGCCGTCATCACCGCGAGTTGCAAAGGCGTTGTTTGGATATATCCCTGCCCGATAGAACACACAATCGTTTCACCGGGATGCCAGCTCTGGCTTAACTTATCACGCTTCCATTTCTGATCCGGCATTAATCCCGGGCGCTCTTCGGTTAATTCGAATCCGGTCTTATCCCCCAGTCCCAGACGTCGCCCCATCATGGCAATACGGTCAATCCCGACATCGGTGGACATTTTGTAAAAATACGTATCGCACGACTCACGAAGTGCGCCGATTACATTCATCGTGCCATGCCCGGAATGTTTCCAGCAGTGAAATTTCGTATCGCCATAGGTATAGTGACCCGGACAAAAAGCCGTGTTGTGGGCGTTGATCGTGCCTTGTTCCAACCCCGCCAATGCGGTGACCATTTTAAAGGTGGAGCCCGGCGGATATTGACCCGCCAGTGCCTTATTCGTGAGCGGGAATGTGGGATCCGCCAGCAATTCTTCCCATTTTTCTGCCGGAATTCCCCGGGTGAAATGGTTAGGATCAAAGGACGGATACGACGCCAGCGCATACACCGCCCCCGTCACAGCATCCATGATCACCGCAGACGCGCTGATACTTTCGGCCATACGGTTTTGTGTATAACGCTGAAGTTCGGCATCCAAACTTAAGGTCACGCGCCGTCCAGATGTTGTGGGTGTTTGCTTAAGCTCTCGCACTTCCCGGCCAACCACGTTCACTTCCATCTCAGATGATCCCGCGGTGCCGCGTAAATCTTTATCCAGAACCTTTTCAAGTCCGCCCTTACCCACCCGAAACCCATGCAAGGTTAATAACGGGTCGTCTTCCGTCTGGTCTGATTTCGCCACACGTCCCACATATCCGATGATATGTGCCGTCGCCTCGCCAAAGGGATAGTTTCGGATCTCCCCTTCATCAATACTGACCCCTGGCAGATCCGGCAGATTAACCTCGATTTTGGCCACCTCATCCCATGTCAGACGGTCATTGATTTCAAGTGGTACAAAGGATCTGGATTGTTTGGCCTGACGTAATAATTTTTTGACGTCTTTTTCGGGAAGATCAATATATCCCGATAATGTACGAAGTGATTTTTCTAAATTTTCTGTTTGTTCGGGGACGATCAAAGCACGAAAATTCTGGTTATTCACGGCCAGTGGCACACCAAACCGATCAACAATCTGTCCCCGCGAGGGCGCCATGATTTTAACATTGATCCGGTTTTCTTCGGCCAGCGTTTTATATCGCGTCCCTTGAGATACCTGAAGCCATACCAAACGCCCACAGAGCAACGCCAGCAATCCCCCTTGTACCGCCCCGATGATAAAGGCTCTGCGGGAAAAGGTTTCCTCGCGTTCTGTATCGCGGTCAATATAGGATGTTTCGGCCATGTCGATTAAAAACGTAACAGGCCTAGGCGGTCTGCGGCAAGAGCCGATGCAGGAAAATAAAAATCAAACTGACAGGGGGAAACAAGACAAAGGTCAGAATGGTCGAAGCAACCAACGTGTCGGTGGGGAGAGGTGCGCCGCCCGAGAGGATTAAATAGACCAAAAACTGGATCGAAGCACACAGAGCGGCCGTAAAGCCAAACCCTACCCAGATCATGACATAGGGCTGTCCCATCAGGAACACACGTTGATGA
The DNA here is from genome assembly GCA_964654245.1 of uncultured Pseudobdellovibrionaceae bacterium. Taxonomy (GTDB): domain Bacteria; phylum Pseudomonadota; class Alphaproteobacteria; order Micavibrionales; family Micavibrionaceae; genus UWPOB-MICAV1. The sequence goes on from CAZZGO010000007.1 coordinate 13,751, forward strand.
CCCACCACCCATTGCAAAACCACAAAAATCAGGGCATTCAGGCCAATAGGTGCCTGTGTCAGGATATCCAGTGCCAAACCCAGCATAAAAACCAGCACGGGCGACACCACAGAAGGCCGGTATATCGACCAGTAGAAAATAGCCATCATCACAAAATAAGGACGAATTTCAGACAGATACGGAAACGCAAAGCTTAAGGTGCCCAATATAAGCAATATCAAGGTCACGGCCTGTACCAGTGCCATGCGCCAGAGCCAGCCTATCCGTTCTCGCCAGTCAACGGTCATTGTTCATGCCTGGGTGACGTGTCATTTAAGGAATAATCGCCTCGATCTCATCGGAACCACGAATGAGGTTCGGATCTTGCGGCAGATCTAAAATCCGGACATAGGTGACATTCCCCATATCCGCGAACGGCTTGACGTATTTCATCCCATTTTCCGATGTCACGACGCGACCAACCGGAAGGCCGGGCGGGAAAAGCCCCCCTTGCCCGGATGTGACCATTTTCTGGCCGTCTTGAAGGTTGCTGTCCGGGGGTAGGTGCGTGATCGCGAGCATCGCCCCGTTCGTGCCCGCCAAGATGGCTCGCTGGCGTGTGCCTTCAGCCACCACTGGCACACGGGAGTTAAAATCGGTGAGCAACAGAACCCGCGCCGAGACCGCGCCGGTTTCGATGATCCGGCCAATCATCCCCTCACCGGAGAGAACGGCTTCGCCCTTTTCCACCCCGTCATTCGCGCCCGCCACCACCACCGCCGATTGGGCGAACGCGTTACCAGAGTCAGCAATCACACGGGTGGACACAAATCCCTGCGGCGCTTCAATTTTTAAATTCAGCAATTCTTGAAGTGAGGCATTTTCAGCCTGAAGCATCAAGGCTGTTTGATACCATTCCCGAAGCCGGATATTTTCAGATTTTAATTGAGCATTTTCCGCCTGAAGGGCGGCCATGCCCGTGACATTGCCTAAAATATCCGCCAGTTCGTAAAACGGGGCACTTAAGGCCGAGTAAAGCGGCGTGACTTTATCGATTGCGGCACTGCGAAGCCCGCCCAGAGAATCAGGCCGCACCATCGACACAAAAAGAAGAATGAGAGAAATCGCCAGAAAGACCAGAGAGCCGGTCATTCCCCCCATAAAGTTATAAGAGGACAGGCGGCTGAAGGCTCTGGATCGTGAGGCCATTTTCACTGTTCGTTTTCCCCATCAAGCCGCCGGGCGCGGCTTAAAAATCTATCATCTGCACAGTATAACGTGAAAAAAGATTATGTGGCAATGCGCAAGTGGCCAAACATTCTACCCTTGTCACAGCTTAATAGGTGCCAATGAGCACGTTTTTAAGCGTTTTCATTTCTTCGAGCGCATGACCAGTCCCCAGTGCCACACAGGATAACGGGTCATCCGCAATCGTCACGGCCAAGCCCGTGGCATGGCGCAGGACAAAGTCCAAGTTACCCAGCAACGCCCCGCCGCCCGTCAGCACAATGCCTTTTTCCACGATATCTGCCGCCAGTTCAGGGGCGGTATGTTCCAAGGCCACTTTGACCCCTTCAACAATTTGCCCGACCGGTTCTGCCAAGGCTTCGGACATCTGGCGTTCCGTCACCACAATTTCTTTGGGCACGCCGTTCATCAAATCACGGCCCTTAATTTCCATCCGGCGTCCTTCGCCGTCTGCCGGTGGACAGGCAGAACCAATTTCTTTTTTGATACGCTCGGCGGTCGTTTCACCTATCAACAGGTTGTGCACACGGCGCGTGTAGGCAATGATGGCTTCGTCCATTTTATCCCCGCCCACACGCACAGAACGCGCATAGACAATCCCGCCGAGGGAAATAACCGCCACTTCGGTGGTACCCCCGCCGATATCGACTACCATTGATCCCGTGGGCTCCGTGACCGGCAGACCTGCACCAATCGCGGCGGCCATGGGTTCTTCGATCAAGTACACTTCGGATGCGCCGGCACTCTCAGCGGATTCTTGAATAGCCCTACGCTCGACGGCGGTGGAGCCCGACGGTACGCAGATAATCATCTTGGGTGATACGAAAGAACGGCGATTATGCACTTTGCGAATAAAATGTTTGATCATGGCTTCGGTGACTTCAAAGTCGGCGATCACACCATCGCGTAAGGGACGAATGGCCACAATATTGCCCGGCGTGCGTCCCAACATTTGTTTGGCTTCGTTCCCCACCGCCAGCACCTGTTTTTTTCCGCCAATCATGGAAATGGCCACGACTGATGGTTCGTTCAAGACGATCCCTTGATCCCGGACATATACCAACGTATTGGCTGTCCCCAGATCGATCGCCATATCCGCCGACATAAACCCAAAGAGTTTGGAAAACATGGAAAAAATCACCTTTTGCTTGAAAACCGCACGTTCTATAGCAGACTTGAAAGACCCTTGAAAGTTAAAAAGCCTGCCACCAGCGGGGGCAGGCTTCATCCTGAAAGAACGGATAAAACCGCTTAGCCTTGACGTGCCTTATAACGTGGATTCTTTTTATTGATCACGTAAACACGGCCTTTGCGGCGGATCACGCGGCAGTTGCGGTCACGTTTTTTCAATGATTTCAAAGAGTTAACAACTTTCATGGCACGGCCTTATATGCTTTATTTTTTAAAGATGGGGGACACTAGCCTTAAGCTCCCCCCTTTGTCAAGCCAAACTCCGCCAAAATCTAACCCATGATCATGCCGCCCTGCGCGGCGAGGATCAGGATAATATAGATCATATGGGTCAGGTTATGGGCTTCCTGATCTAACCCGAACGCCCACCAGAACGCCGTATCTGTTGTTTTCCAGTTTTTCATCAGGGTCACGCGGCCTTTGAGACGATCGATAACCGAATGAACCGCAAAATCCACGACCCCCAGCCACCACAAAGACGGCGCAAAAACCATCACAATCAGAAATGTCCCCAGCGCATGAATAGCGGTATGGGAGAACAGGGCGCGATATCCTTCTGCCCCTGGTTTTCCCTTGGTGAGCGCCATCCAGTCCGTCTGGAGCATGAAGTCACAGACAAACTGTTTCAGGCGAAAGCAAATATATAAACTGAGCAGGGAAAGAAGGGTCATAAGAATGAAGACAAAAAAGTGAATCTGAAAAACACGAACGACTTCATTATGCCGACGAAACCCCTTAAAACCAAGTTAAAGATATCCATATGACATATTCCGATATTAAGAAATACCTAACCCTTTTCAGGCATGGTATGATTTGGGTTCAGCATTATTTCTCACTCTAGGCCTGCCTGACATGGAAACCATCAATTCACAAAAAATCTTTCGTGCCGGCGAAGTTATCATGCGCCAAGGCGATATGGGCGAGTGCGCCTATGTCATAGATGACGGACAGGTTGAAATCCTGATTGAAAAAACAAACGGTCTGGTTCAACGCGTAGGCACACGCGGCCCCGGAACGATCATTGGTGAAATGTCACTGGTCGATGATGAACCGCGCACCGCCACCGTCAAGGCCGTGCAGGATTGCAAATTAATTGAAATTAGCCGCGGAGATTTTAATCGCCGCCTCAAAAGTGCTGACCCCGTCATTCAAATGATCTCGCAGATTATCTTGACGCGCTACCGCGATATGCTGACCCGCGCCGCCATATTCAAAGACCCCGGGACATTTCCCACCCCGGAAGATTTAGAGCGCGGATTTGTCGAGCAGACCAATGCCATTGAAACCATTAAGATGGCCAATGAATTCAAAACCGCGATGGAAAGAGGCGAACTTTCGCTGAATTACCAACCGATCATTGACCTATCCACGGGACGCATAGAAGGCTTTGAAGCTCTGATGCGCTGGATACACCCGGAAAAAGGGTTTATCTCCCCCGGCGTCTTTATCCCGGTTGCCGAAGATAGTGGCTTAATCATCGAGGCCAGCCGCTGGGCTCTTCGCGAATCTTGCAAAGCCCTTAAACGAATTGAATCGCATTCCGGCAAGGACGGAAAAATGTTCATGAGTGTAAATTTTTCCAGTAGCGATTTTGCCGAAGAAAGTTTCCTCGATCATCTCTACGCTATCCTGAGCGAGACAGATGTCCCGGCCACACAAGTTCATCTTGAAATCACAGAACGTCTTTTGATGACCCAGCCGGATAACGCCAAAGACACGCTGTCCCTGTGCCGCAAGGCAGGCTTGGGGATATCGATTGACGATTTCGGCACAGGTTATTCCTCGCTGTCTTATTTACATTATTACCCGATAGACACCCTGAAGGTGGATCAATCTTTTGTCCGCAATATGAAGAAAGATAAAACCGCCAAGGAATTGGTGAAGTCCATTATCGCCCTAGGGCATAACATGAATATGCACACGATTGCCGAAGGTGTCGAAGACGCCGACGAGGCGGCCATGCTCCGGGAGATGGGCTGTGCCAGCGCGCAAGGATATTATTTTGCCAAACCCCTGCCCGAATCTGAGATCGGGAAATTGGTGATGAACTGGACGGCTCCTGCCTTTTAGTTGGGCGATCCTCGGAACTTCTTTATCGTATAAATTTTTACGTAAAATTTAATCCTTTTTAAAGAATCCCCTGTAGCATGGTAAAGTTAGGCTGAAAGATGATTTTTCACGTAAAAACTGAAAACATTATAAAAATGAATATCTTAGCCTGATACTCACGGGGAATAAGGGGATTAAAGGGGAACCTCATATGGCACGCGATACAGATAACGGCTTGTCCGTCACGTCTTCGGACCCGGCATCAGACCAGATATTTTCGGCACACGATCACACGCGGATTGAGGTGGGCTCAGCGGGGTTTACGTCGGATGCCCTCATCACCCGGGATGGGCAAGATTTGATTTTGACAAACCCTGCGGGGGATCGCGTCGTGGTCGAGGGTTATTTTATCGCAGAACCCGCCCCCGTCATTCATGCCCCGGATGGCTCTGTCTTAACGCCGGGATTAGTCAGTTCATTCGTACAATCTGCACCCGAATATGCCCAAACACAAACCGCCACGGACGAAAGCCCGATTGGCGCCGTTCAGGAAATCAAGGGTGAAGCCTTTGTCACACGCACCGATGGCACGCGCGAGCCGATGACCCTTGGAACACCGGTGTACGAAGGTGATGTGGTCGAAACATCGCAAACCGGCGCGGTGAATATTGTCTTTTTGGATAACACGTCTTTAGCCGTTTCGGAAAACGCCAGAGCCGCCCTCGACACCTATCAATTTGATCCGGCCACCGAAGGTGGCGCACAAGATATTTCCGTACTGCGCGGAGTTTTTGTGTTTACGTCCGGCCTGATCGGGCGGGATGACCCGGATGATGTAAAAATCGAAACCCCGGTGGGGTCGATTGGTATTCGCGGCACCATCATTGCCGGGGATATTAACCCGGGCGGGGAAAGTGCAATATCGGTTCTTGAAGGCGCAATCGTCATTAAAAACGACATCAACGAAGTTGTTCTGACCCAGCAATATGAAACCGTGAAACTGACGGGGCAGAATGAGGCGATTGACAATATCGGGGTTATGAAAGCCGATGATATTCGAGGCACGTTCGGTGCCGTTAGCGACGTGATCCCTGCCCTGTTCAGCACCCTTGAGGGCAGTGCCCAACAACAGGATTTCACGGTTCAACCTGCATCAAGCACCGGTGAGTCTCCCGCAGATTCAGAAAACATTGAAATTCCAACAGACGAAGCCCCTGACAATGTGCTCATGGACGACGGCCTTATGATGGAAATACCGACAGAAGAAAGTCCTGACAATGTGTTCATGGATGATGGTCTGATGATGGAAACAGGTCTGGAAGGAAATCTGCTGGCGGATATCATTCCTCAGAGTGATACAAAAACCGTTCTTCAAGCCTTAAGCGAAGCAGATCAGGGCACGAATAATATCCGCACTTCAGGCACAAAAGCCGAATTAACCCCGGAAGTACGAAATTTTCTTCAAACTCTGGTCAACCCGGATGTGATCGAACAAAATAAGAATTCTTCGGGCACGCAGAATAATAATACAGGTGTTGTTTCGCTGGATCTCAACACAGCTACCTCTGCGCAAGGCGTCACCCGCCTGAGTGACGATATCGGCAACCGTATTGGCTATTCCCTCTCAGGACTTGGGGATGTCAACTGGGATGGATATGCTGATTTTATTTTTTCAAACAATACAAACACTGCCTGGCAGAATCATAGCTATGCGGTCTATGGCTCAGGCGCCGGGATCGCCTCAGGCCTGATCATGCCTATTATTGATCCAATGATTGTCGGGAGTATATCAGATCCAGATGTAACTGCGGGAGATATAGGTGTCATTTCCAATCCTGGTGGGGCTATTGCATTCCAAAACTCAACCGTCACAGGCATTGGTGATTTTGATGGCGACGGCATTCAAGATTACTTGATTGGTCAGCCGTCAGCAGGCGGAACGGGGGATGCGTTTATCGTCAGCGGTGCTTCGACTTCTGCCTTTGTCTCTCTCATCAACATTACGGCATCTGGTCAGGCTGGATATTCCGTCACCGCACTAGGCGATCTTAATCATGACGGAAAGGCCGATGTGTTAATCGGCGCACCCGGCACAACGCAAGGTCAAGCGTATCTTATTTATGGGGGTACCGCTTATGGGACGCCTTTAAATGTTAATATGCTGAGCGGGCTTAACTTGCGTTTAAACGGGACAAATACAGGCGATGAATTTGGATCAAGTGTCACCGGAATTGGGGATTTCAACGGTGACGGGTATCAGGATTTTGCCATTGGTTCCCCCGGCTCCGACACGGGCGGTACGGATCGAGGCCGTGTTCAAGTATTTTCCGGTCAGAATCCTAGCTCTTTCGCCTTTCAATTCAACGGCGACTATAATGGTCAGTTATTTGGTAAAAACATTAAAAATATCGGTGATTTTAATGGCGATGGCCGAACAGATTTCATCGCGGCCGGGGATGCGCCTAATACATCCGGCGACTATACGCTCAAGCTTTTTACCCACAACGGGTCATCCGCAACTCAAGAAACGGTTCTCACAACCTCCCAAGAAATTTTGGGCGGCGGCGGTGTCGGGGATTGGAATGGCGACGGGCATGATGATTTTGCCGTAGCCTTAAAAAATGGAGCCAACGCCGATATATATGTTGTCTATGGACGCAGTGGTACTACCCCCAGCTATACGCTCGCTGACCTGCAGGATAGCAACATAGCTTATAAAATGACCTATCAGGGCATATCGGGCGATATTGAGATATCTAATTTAGGGGACGTCAACGGGGATGGGTTTGATGATATGGGGATTGGTCTGCCAGAGACCGAGATCGGCAACGGCAATAACCCCGATGGCCAGGTGATCATCGTGAATGGTCGCAATTCATCCCAGGCCGCAAACAGTTATGTCGGCACGGATGGAGATGATGTGTTTTACAGCTTACCTGCCGGAGGATTTAGCGCGTCGGGCGGCGCCAGCGATGATACATTCCTGATCAATCACACCGACTTCAGAAGTATTGACGGAGGGTTGGGTGATGGAGACTCCATTCGACTTGACACCTCATCCAGCCTAGATTTTAGAGGGCTAAATTTTGAACATATCTCACAAATTGAAAAAATCGTCATGGATACCGGAAGTACCCTCACATTATCCGTTGAGAATATTTTCAATATGCTTCAGACGAGCGATTTGTTCGTGAATGATAGCGCCGCCGGTAATGACAACCGATCTCTAGTCATTAAAAATATATCGGGAAGTGCTGTAAACTTGAATTTAGATGCCAGTTCGGCCACCGGAGCCACGACAGGTGCCATTATCTCTGCCTTGAATGAGAGAACAAGTGAAACCATTGTCCATGGTAGCGTAAACTATGAAGGCGACACCTATCAAAAATTTACGATGGGTAATAACACGCTCTATATTGAAAGTGATGTTAACGTCACCGTTATCTAAGAGGTGTTATTTTGAGAGTGCCTGAAATACCCCATCCCAAGAGTCTTCGGGCGGGTTTTGAATAAAGGCCGAAATGCGCGCCGACATCATCTCATAATATTCCGGCATCAGGCCGTGAGAGGCGGAGATCGCGTGTTTGATATCCTGCGCGGCACAATCAAAATCCCGCGCTCGGTAGGCGGCTAAAAACGCATGATGGAGTTGTGACCATCTTAAAAATTCTTCCGTTTTCGCCATGTCTGTATCCCCCAGAAGGGCAAAAAGACGCACCGGATTGTCCTTACCCTTCACCCGAATCAGATCCAGTTCAAGACAAGCCAGATCACGCACCTGTTTTTGTGTATCCTCACCCATCAAAATATTGACGCCATATGTCTTGGTCTGACCTTCGAGGCGCGAGGCCATATTGACCGCATCACCCAGTGCAGAATAGGCAAAACGTTGCCGTGATCCCATGTTGCCTACACTGCATAGACCCGTATTGATACCTATCCCGGCACGTAAAAGCTTAGCATTTCGGCCCTGTTCTTCAGATTTTTTCTGAATCTGATCGTTAATCGGTGCCAGTGCCTCGTTCATCTTCAAAGCCGTCAAACACGCATGCCGTGCATGGTCTGGATCATCCAGCGGCGCATTCCAAAACGCCATCATCGCATCCCCCATATATTTATCAATCGTGCCCCGATGATTCATCACCAGATCCGACATAGGCGTTAAAAAATCATTCATAAGCTGAATGAGCTCCTCGGGTGAAAGATGTTCCGAGATCCCCGTAAAGCCCCTGATATCTGTGAACATAATCGTCAGCTCTCGAACTTCCCCGCCGAGTTTGAGTTTGTCCGGGCTTTTTGTCAGTTCTTCCATGAATGTAGGTGAAATATATAAACCAAAGGCCTGACGCACCTGACGCCGTTCTGATTCCGATCTTAAATAACTCATCAACGAAGAAATAAGGAAAAGAAAAGACAAGGCGATAGATGGATAGACAGGATCTAGTAACAGGCCTTTGGAGACATACATTTCCCAAGCACCCCCAAACATCCCCAGCATCATGAAAATTGTCAACGCAGCCAGCCACAATACATGAATGAAGGGTGCTAATAGAATGATCATCAAGCCCGCCACCAATATGATCAAGGCTTCAACGCCGGCCATCAGATCAGGCCGAAGCAGATATTTCCCCTGTAGGATCTGCTCTACGACATTGACATGAACTTCAACACCCGGCACGAAAACATCCAGCGGCGTGGAACGGATATCGCGCAGGCCTTCGGCACTTGTGCCAATAAAAACGATTTTATCTTTAACCCGCTGTGATAACTCATCTTGCTGTACCGGATCAAAAAAAAGATATGAAGGCAGGTATTCTTCGGGCGTAATATCGCGGTAATAGACCCACATCCCGGCGTCACTTTCGATCGGGATCTGATAGGATCCGATTTGCATGACATAGTTTTTATCCAGTGCTGATTTTTTTTGGTTTTCCTTGATAATAGACCGTCCTTGCCGATCAAGGGAAACACGCAGAGCCTCTATCCCCAGCATGGGGTAAAGCCGCATCGCAGAACCCGTGGCAGGATATCGCACCAACAAGGAAATATTCCGAATAATCCCATCAATATCCGGCGTCGCCATGAAACTGCCATCCCCGGCAGCAACAGACGAAAAGCGCGTCAGATTTGTTGCTAAGCCCTCAGCGGAGAACGTATCTTCAAGAAAAGGTGTTTTATCTTTGAGTAAAAAAGTGATGGATTCTTTTTGATGAGGAAGTCTCAATGTCTCTTCGGCCTTAGCGCGTGTAAAACCCGTAACCACATTCCCCGCAGACTGAATGGCTTTTGCCAGTATTTCATCGTGATCGGGGAGAGCAGATAATGTCTCCCTTGTTTCTTCATAGACTGAATCTTGGGGTAAATGACGAGCAATTTGTGCGGGGGACGTGCGGTCTGTTTCGGCAAAAACAATATCAAAAGCAATAACGCGCGCACCCATATCTTTTAAACGCGTCACCAGCTGGGCAATCTGTGTGCGCGGCCATGGCCATTGCCCCATATGCGCCAGTGATTGTTCATCAAGATCTACGATAACAATATCCTGTGTGGGTTCTCTGGGGTGCCATCGGTTAAACGTATCAAAGGTTATATATTGAAGCCTTTTACGTCCTTCGTGCTGAGATCCGCTAAAATACACCAGGCCTAATAACAGGCTGATCAGGATCGCGATATGCGTCAATTTATGATTGAGAAAAAAATTCATACGCTCTCTATCGTTCTGTCAAGGCACGATCCCGGACACGCAATATCGGCTTCAAAAGATATTCCATGATGGATCTTTTTCCCGTGACAATTTCCACTTGCGCTTCCATGCCGGGGGTAATCGGGAGAGGGGATGTCGGCGGTCCCAGATGATTTTGATCTGTGCTCACTTCAATCTCAAAAAAACTACGGCCTTCACGGTCTGCCACGCTATTAGCACCAATGCGAACCAGCTTGCCGTTTAAACTGCCGTATTTTTGGGGGTTATAGGCACTGATTTTGACTTTGGCGGTCTGTCCGGGTTTTAAAAAGGCAATATCATGGGGCGCCACTTTGGCGACAATTTTTAAGGTGTCGTCCACAGGGACAATTTCGACCAGTTTCATGGCGGGTTCAATCACGCCGCCAATTGTCTTGATTGAAATTTTATTAATCACTCCGGCCACAGGGGCACGAATGTCCGCGCGTGAGACACGGTCGCGCGTGGCGGTTAAATTCTGATCCAACTGTGATATCTCTGTTTGAACAGCGTTTAGTTCCCCTAAAGCCTGTGATCTGAATTTATCTTCCTGGTCGGCGCGTTCTTTGCGGGCGGATCTTAATTCGGCCTCAAGTCCAGCGCGTCTTTGCGCGGATTCGCGTATCTGTCCGGAAAGGTCATTTAATTCCCGCGTCAGGCGAATTTCTTCCAGTTGAGGCACTGCCCGTTTTTTGACCATGTCCTGTGTGATGACCAGCTCTTTTTCAAGCGATGTCCGGCTATCGGAAAGGCGGGAGATTTTCGCCTGAATTTCGGATAATTCTGCGCTGGCTCTGCTGATTTTATCTTCAAGAATAGATTTTGCGTTTGATAATTCCTGCTGACGGGAGCGATATAGCTGTTCCTCGTTACGGGCGATATCGGGTGCGTTTTGTAAGATATCGGGCGTCAGAGAAAAGTTTTGGCCACTGGACTCCGCTTCAAGTCGAGCTTTTTTAGCCTTCAGCGACCATGATCTGGCTTCGGTTCCTTTTTCTTCGGAAGATGACGCCACATCACTAATCTTTAGCAAGATCTGGTTTTTTTCGGCAATATCCCCCTCATTGACAAGAAGTTCGGAAAGAATGCCGCCTTCGAGACTCTGAACAATCTGGATTTCACTGGTGGGGACAACCTGCCCCAAACCGCGCGTTATTTCTTCTATTTTTGAAAAACTGGCCCAGATGATAAAAGCCATCACCAAGGCGACAACCGACAGTAAAAGAAGATGCGAAGAGAGCGTTGGCCGGGTACCCGCCGCGCGGTCCAGTTGAGATATGAATTCTGAATCAGGGAGTAATGTCATGAATTCCGCACCTCTACCGTTCCGCTTGAAAGAGCTGACAGCACCTGATCACGCGGGGCATCCATCACAATTTTTCCTTGATCGATTAAAATCAAGCGATCTACCAGTGATAACAAATGTTGGCGGTGCGTGATTAAAATCAATGTTTTATTTTTTGTTTGTCCAGCAATATGTTGTGCCAGCGCGTTTTCTGCCTGTGTATCCATGGCATTCGTCGGTTCATCACAGATATAAATAGATGGATTGAGCAACATGGCACGTGCCAACGCGACGGCCTGCCGCTGCCCCCCTGAAAGCCCCTCGCCTCTCTCTCCGACCGGGGCATCATAGCCCATGGGGTGTTGAGATACAAAATCGTGAACACCGGCATTTTTTGCCACGCGCAGGATATCTTCTTCCGCGGCATGCGGCACACTGGCCGTGATATTATCGCGAATGGTTCCGGCAAAAAGAACGATATCCTGAGCGATATAGGCCATGCGGCGGCGTAAATCTGCCGGGTCAATCTGACGGTTGTCCGTATCATCAAATAAAATGGTGCCTTCGCATGGATCATACAGCCCCATCATCAGGCGGGATATCGTGCTTTTACCGGAGCCAATACGGCCAATAATCCCCACGCGTTCGCCTGCATGGATCGTAAAGCTGATATCATGTAGAATTTTCCGGGCGACGCTCGGGTAACTAAAGGAAACATTTTTAAAAATAATTTTTCCTTGAATATCTGGACGATGTAAGAACCGCGAGAGCGCTGGCCGTTCTACAGGTTTGGCCATCACAGAATCTAAAGTCTTGAGTGCCCCTTTGGCCCCGTGATAGCGACTCATGAGGTTAGCCAACTGACCGATCGGGGCAATCGCACGCCCGGCCAGCATGACAATGGCAATTAAGGCGCCTACGCTTAAACTTTGATCCTGAACCAGATACATCCCGGCCAGAACTGCCAGAACGGACGAAATCTGTTGCAGGAACGTGGCAATATTGACCCCCAAACCTGAAATAAATCGTGATTTTTGGGCGTAGTGGGCATTTTCAGACAGATACTGTCCATACCGCGCCCGAAGACGCCCATCGGCGCCAATCGCTTTAATGGTTTCAAGACCACCAATTGTTTCAACCAGAAGGCCGTGTTTCGCTTCGGCGGAGGCAGAAGATTTGCGTACATAATTTTTAAGCGGCACCTGAAGCAAAGCCCCCGTTAGAACCACCAGTAAAATCAGTCCTGCCAGTATCAGGGCGATCGGCCCGCCGACAATCCAGATGATCCCCAAAAACAGCAACGTAAAGGGAAGATCAATCACGGTGGTAAGGGTTGCCGATGTGAGAAATTCCCGGATGGAATCAAAATCCTTGAGCATATTGGCGAAAGATCCCGCCGAGGGAGGACGTCCGGCCAGTTTGATATTCAGCAGTTGATCATAAATGCGCTTTCCGCCCTGAACATCAATATATCGGCTGGACAGATCCACAAAATATCCGCGCAAGGTGCGCATTAAAAAATCGAATACAAAAACGGTGAGCGCGCCAATCCCCAGTACCCATCCGGTTTCAATGGCATTGTTGGGGATGACGCGGTCATACACATTCATGATAAAAAGCGGACTGACCAGCGCAAAGATATTAATCAGCGCGGCTGCGATGGCGGTGCGGTAATATAATCCCCGTGTTTCCCATACCGCCCCCCAAAACCAATGACGATCCGCATCTTGAGCCTGCGGTGCCTCAGGATTTATAAATTCAGGCCGTGGATGAACAAAAATCACATAACCGGCATAGGATGACATTAAGTCGGTCATTGTGACGGCGCGTTCCGAGGCTGTATCCGAAGACCAGATAAAACCTGTCTGCCGGTCGGAGGATATCCGAAGCAGAACACAGGCATGTCTATCTTTTAATATCATGACCACCGGAAGAATAGCCGCAGAAATATCCGATATCACCAGCCGCTTTGTGACTTTGGTTTTAAGCCCTATTCTGTTGGCCGCTTCGCAGAATAAATCTGCGCCCATATTTTTATCATCATACGCCAAACCGGATACTAAGGCCGAAGCCGATTTTGATTGTCCAAAATGTCCGGACAGAAATTCAAGACACGCCAATAGAGGATCAGTTTGAGATGATGAAGAGACAGGCGTTGTCATTTCTGCTTATCGAAGCGGGGAAGCACCCGGTCCGCCTCGGTAATTTTATATTCCTGACGCTGACGAGAAATCAACGCTGGTGAGACCACTTCCGATTGTTCAGATTTTAGAACCGAAGCGGCGGCAGGCATATCTGAGACTGTCTTGGGCATGCTTTGATCTTTGTGACTATGTGTGATCTGGTGTTCAAGAATTTGTGAAGAAGGGGTCAGTGTTTTCTCTATAGGCATCTCAGGTGTGGGTTGGTCTGTCGGCATATCCTGTTTTTGTGCCGGTACTGCAGAGGGTATGGCTGGTCTATCCGGCATATTGATCACACTTTCCTGAAGCTTACCAGCACTGGCCAGAACGGCAAATTCTGCGGCGGCGACACGATAATCCGCGTTGATCTTATCCAGTTGCGTACTGAACACTTGGTTTTCAGACTGCATCACCTGCAGCAAGCGAACGCGCGCGCCCTCAAACTGGGTTAGATACGCATCTCGCAGTTGGGTGGTGACCTGTTCACGTTCTGTAGCGACATCATATTGTTTGCGTGCCGTACCCAGTTCCGCATAGGCCAAGCGGATATCCCGTTCAATTTCACGCTGTTTTTCCAAAAGCAACGCGGCATTTTGAACCGATGTCGCTCTGGCTTTACGCACCCGTGCCATATCCCCGCCGCCTAACGAAAAATCCCAGTTCGCCCGCAACATGGCGCGGCGGTCTTCGGATTCGCCGCCGATTTCTTCTTTCTGATCGCGTTTCAGATAGGATATCTCCCCATCGAGATCTGGCAAAAGAGTCCCCTCTTCGGCTTTGGCGTCAAATTGCGCGGCTTCAATTTCCCGGGCGATGGATTTCAAAGAAGGATGATGTTCGCGCGCCATCGCCAGAACACTCTCGGCACCCGAGGTGATCAACTCCCCCGGTGCTTTGGGTTTTTCCAGCGTCTGTGCCGGCATAGAACCTGTCATTTCCTGATAACTGGCCAACGCGGCGTTTAACTGCCCCTCCAGTTCAGCCTCGCTGTCTTTGAGCATCAGCGATATATTTCGGGCTTGGGCAGATTCTGATTCATCCGCCGCACCTTGTGTGACCATTTCCTGAACGCGTTTTTCGAAATCCGCAATCTTATCCTGATAAGACCGCAATGCCTTCAGGTTATCTTGAGCACGTGCTACAGATAAATAAGCCTGCGTAGTCCTGAGCGCGAGTGTTTCCATGGTATCGGCCACATTCAGCACCGCCGCTATTTCACGTGCCGACGCGGCCGCAACGCGGTTTTTCGTTTCCATACCGTTGAAGATATTTTGCGTGAGGCTGGTGGAACCTTCCCACAGCCATGAATACGCCGCCCCCCGGGATGTCACCAGCCCCCGGCTCGTGCTGTTTTCCCCATACAACCTGCCCCCGCCCAGATTCACATTCAATTCCGGAAAGTAATCAGAGCGATTTTCCGTGAGTGTTTGCCGGGCAATCTCAATGGCGGCCTTGGCGGATTCAGCGGACGGATGGGTCGCCAGTGCTGATTCAATCGCCTGTTTTAAACTTTCGGCTTGGGCGGGAGAGGACAGAAACAAAAAGCAGGATCCTGCCAACAGCCAATAAGAAAAACGATCAGGTGTCATGTTTGCCTTAAGGTATGAAATTCGAAGCAAGTCAGAGCCGCAGAACGCGGAAACAAGAATAGCGCCGATAGACATGACGCACTTGTAAAATTTAAATCTTTTAACGGAATCGCGCAAGCCAAAGGGCTGAAAATTCTGCGGAAAGATATCCCATAGAGACTTCACAAAGCCCTTGCTTTAAGGCATTGTCATCCCATCTTCAGACCAGATCAGACCGAAGGAAGGGCAAACGTGAGCCTAAATATTTCCATAGTCAAAGAAACCGCAGTTGCCGAAGCCCGGGTTGCGGCCACGCCGGAAACGGTCAAAAAACTCATTGGGTTGGGGGCTTCGGTGTTTATTGAAAAGGGCGCCGGGGACGCCGCCGCTTATCCGGATTCCGCCTTTGTTCAGGCGGGGGCACTTATGGAATCCCGTGCTGATATTTTAAAAAAGGCGGATGTTGTTCTGGGCGTGCAAATCATGCCCGGCGATTTTTCTGCCCTGAAAGAAGGGGCGGTTGTGATTGGGCTGATGAACCCCCATCGCCAGAAAGCTCTCATCACGTCTGCCGAAGAAAGAAATCTGGTGACGATGGCGATGGATTTGGTGCCACGGATTACCCGGGCACAATCCATGGATGTTCTCTCCTCTCAATCTAACCTGGCGGGGTATAAAGCCGTGATGGATGCGGCGTCACATTATACGCGAGCTTTTCCGATGATGATGACAGCGGCCGGTACGATATCCCCAGCCAAAGTTTTTGTGATGGGCGCGGGTGTGGCCGGGCTTCAAGCCATTGCCACAGCACGGCGTCTGGGCGCGGTCGTGTCCGCCAATGATGTGCGTCCGGCGGCCAAGGAACAGGTGAAATCCTTAGGGGCTTCGTTTATCGCCGTGGAAGATGAGGAATTCAAATCGGCTGAAACATCCGGCGGATATGCCAAAGAAATGTCAGATACGTACAAACAAAAACAATCTGCCCTCACACGTGAACACATCGCCAAACAGGATATCGTGATCACCACGGCGTTGATCCCTGGGCGTCCGGCACCCAAATTAATAACACAGGACATGGTTGAAACCCTGAAACCCGGATCCGTGATTGTGGACATGGCCGTTGAAACCGGCGGCAATTGTGAATTATCCAAACCCGGAGAGGTTATTACCCATCAAGGGGTTACGATTGTGGGATATTTAAACATCCCCTCGCGTGTGGCCACCGATGCCTCGGCCTTGTATGCCCGCAATGTTTTGAACCTGCTGACCCTGCTCATCAACAAAGATCAAAAACAACTGGCCATTAACTGGGACGATGACATTGTCAAGGGCATGACGCTCACCAAAGATGGGGCCATCATTCACCCGCAATTCACCTTTAAGGAAGAAAAACTATGACCGATCAAGTCCCCCTTCCCTCTGGGCAACAACAAAGCGCGGCTGATCTGGCCAATCAGGCTCGGGAGCTTGCTAATCAGGCCGCAGAAATTGCCCTTCAGGCCAGTTCCATGGTGGCCGATATCGGCAATAATCACGAAGCGTCTTCATTCCTGACCGGGCTAACCGTTTTTATTCTAGCTTGTTTTGTCGGGTATTATGTGGTGTGGCGCGTGACGCCAGCTCTGCACTCCCCGCTCATGGGGATTACCAATGCTATCTCATCCGTGATTATTGTGGGTGCCTTGATTGCCGCGGGTCCTGCCGAGATGACCTTTTCAAAAATGATGGGATTTTTTGCCGTCATCTTGGCCGGGATCAATATTTTTGGTGGGTTTATCGTGACGCGGCGTATGCTCCAGATGTTTAAGAAAAAAGGAGCCTAGACATGGATGCCTTTTCAACATTCGCCTATTTGGCATCGGCCATCTTGTTCATTCTGGCGCTTCGGGGATTATCCCATCCGGAAACATCACACCGAGGCTTAACCTATGGCATGGCCGGTATGGCGATTGCTATTTTGACGACCTTGATCGTCGAAGTTGAATCCTGGTGGATGATTTTGCTGGGGCTGGCGATTGGCGGCGGAATTGGTGCCGTGATTGCCCTCAACATTAAAATGACTGCCCTGCCCCAACTGGTGGCGGCTTTTCACTCTCTGGTGGGTCTGGCGGCGGTTCTCGTTGCCGCGGCCTCTTTCTATAGTCCCGAAGCCTATGGGATTGGGTTTAAAGGCGAAATCATGGTCTCCAGCCTGATTGAAATGTCCTTGGGCGCCGCCATTGGTGCCATCACCTTTACCGGATCTATCATTGCCTTCGGTAAACTTCAGGGATTAATTTCAGGCAAGCCCATCTTGCTTCCCGAACGTCATAAGGTCAACGCGGCGTTGGGGGGCGGCCTGCTATTACTCATCGCCCTGGTCTGCGCCACGGAAAGTACCTTTTTATTCTGGGGTATCGTCGCCATTGCATTGGTGCTGGGTGTATTGATGATTATCCCGATCGGCGGCGCGGATATGCCCGTCATTGTCTCGATGTTGAATTCTTATTCCGGGTGGGCGGCCGCCGGGATTGGCTTTACGCTCCAGAATGATTTATTGATTATCACCGGGGCACTGGTGGGATCATCCGGGGCAATCTTGTCTTATATCATGTGTAAGGCGATGAACCGGTCATTCATGTCGGTATTGGTTGGCGGGTTCGGGGGTGATGTCTCTGCCGGATCATCCGCACAAAGCGATCAAACCGCCAAAATCGGATCGCCCGAAGACGCCGCCTATATCATGAAAAACGCCACCAAAGTGATCATTGTTCCCGGCTATGGCATGGCCGTGGCACAAGCCCAGCATGTGGTTCGAGAAATGGCGTCTGCCCTTAAACATGCCGGGGTCGAAGTGACGTACGCCATTCATCCGGTGGCCGGACGGATGCCAGGTCACATGAATGTTCTGCTGGCCGAAGCCAATGTTCCCTATGATGAAGTGTTCGAATTAGAAGACATTAACCGTGATTTCGCGCAAGCCGATGTGGCTTATATCATCGGTGCGAACGATATCACTAATCCTGCCGCTAAACGGGATCAATCTTCACCGATCTACGGGATGCCTGTTCTGGATGTCGAGAAAGCAAAAACCGTTTTCTTTATCAAACGCTCCATGGGCTCCGGATATGCGGGCATTGATAACCCGTTGTTTTATGCCGATAACACATATATGTTATTGGGCGATGCCAAAAAAGTGACCGAAGATGTGGTCAAGGCCATGGAATCATAAATGATACCGTCTCTGGCTGGCCGGTTCTTACCCCCCGAAGGTTGGCAGTCTGGATTTTTCCACTCTCGCGGTCACCGTCTGGCCTATGGCTATGTGGTGCCTGACAGGGCTGTTTCGGCAGTTGTTATTCTAGGTGGCCGTTCAGAATTTTCGGAAAAATATTTCGAAACGGCGCGGGACATGCTCGCGCGCGGCCATGCCGTGTTTACTCTAGACTGGTATGGGCAAGGCCGGTCTGAACGTCTTCCTGGTTTTTATGAACGTGATTGGCATATGCCTTTTGGTGGTCACGTAACCGATCTGGTGAATTTTGTATCGGGCATCATC